>JAFDDL010000186.1 GCA_019310865.1 Deltaproteobacteria bacterium
TGATCTCCATGGCACGGGTATAATTCTCTATAACATCTTGAATATCCAGTCTTAATTCCTCGCCATGAATCCGGCCCCTGTTTCTCGGGTCTCCCTCAAGGTCAATTATCTTTAACTTGCTTGTTTCCATAGTATCTCCTTTAATACGGCCCGTTTGAGCGTTACGATCGTTTACAGAAGGCGCATTTTTAATGCCAACTTATTCTGATGGTATTCAATCATTATTTTGGCATAGAAAATGCTGCTATAATCATCAGGATCAGGAACAGGAAAAAAGACATATGATCTATATGCAGGTCAAAACACTCGATTTTGATCGAATCGGAAAGAATCTTTAATGCTGAAATATCCTAATTGCACCGATATTCGGTCGTTTCATCATTTCGGTCGATCATGCGGCACCTGTTACGGCCCGGTCGCTGAAAACATCCATGGCGCGACCCCAATCGCAGCCAATTCACTTGGTCGTGACCACCGGGCAGGGGGCATTGAGGATGACATACTGGGCGGTGGATCCGAAAAGGACCTTGCCCACCTTGGACTTGTGCCGAACACCGACAATGACGAAATCGACCGCTAAATCGTTGGCGAGTTGAACAATATCTTCGCCGGGGCTCAATTGCCGGTTCGATAGGTGTGTTTCATTTTCAAGGCCCGCCTTTTCGACGACTTCCTTAGCTTCCGCTAAAATCTTTTCAGCCTTTTTGAGATTCTCTAACTGATTCGGAGGAACATTTTCAATAAAATCAAAGGTCTCAGAGGTACTCTGACTTATCGATACGGAATTAATAATATGAACCTCGACTGTGAAAGCCTCTGACATTCTGACGGCAATGTTCAATGCATTTTTTGCAGGGCCTGTACCATTGTAAGCAACCAAAACTTTCATTGAAACCTCCTTTACGTGAAAAAAATCACTTTACCAATAAGGTCTGGATAATTCAATAGCAATTTTTATGCGAGCCCTTACGCTTGAATTTCTTGTGAAAGCCGTAAGAAACGGATAGAATCGGCTTCAGATTGACAGCCAAACATCAACATGTTGATGCATATGATTTTATTTCGTTGGATTTCCCAAAGCCGGCGGCGGGAGTTGGGCATAACGGCTTTAAATTAACCACAAAAACATCATCGAGTGCGATGGTACATATTTTGCGTATTCAATTATAAAACATAATTTGCTTTCACTCCGGAAGAAGAGGCTTTACGAGTGGAAAAGGAGGTGTCCCCATGTCCTGGGAGAAGGAGCTCGACGAACTGGCCCACCGCAAGGATCTTGCCGAACAGATGGGCGGGCAGGAAAATGTTGCCCGTCAGCATAAAAAGGGGAAATTGACGGTCCGAGAACGGATTCAAATTTTGGCGGATGCCGGATCGTTCCGGGAGTGGAACGCGTTGGCGGGTGAAGGCAATTATACAGCGGGGCAGTTGACAGGATTTATCCCCAAGCCTTGGGTGTAGGGCACCTGCAGGCTAAACGGGCGAAAGGTGATCGTCAACGGCGGTGATTTTACCGTAAGAGGCGGGTCCGGTGCTGTCTTGATGGAGGGCCTGGGAAGAGAATCGGCCTCCTATGAAAAAGCCCTTGAATGGCGTATTCCCTATGTGCGCTTGCTCGATTCAGCCGGCGGCAGTGTCAAGAGCTTTGAAAACATCGGCCGCACCTATCTTCCGGACGGGAATATATACGCTGCTCCCGAAGTCAAACTGTTAAATGCTATTCCGGTTGTATCGGCGGTGCTGGGATCGGTGGCCGGACTGCCCGCGATTGAAGCCTGCCTAGGGCATTTCAATGTGATGGTTAAGGATATCAGCCAGCTGTTTGCCGGCGGCCCTCCGGTGGTTAAGGCCGCATTGAGTATGGATATTACCAAAGAGGAATTGGGCGGAGATCAGGTCCACGCATACCTCAGCGGGGTGGTGGACAATCTGGCTGAAACTGAAGAAGAGGCATTGGGTATTATCCGCCAATTTCTCGGTTACCTGCCCGACAACGTCTGGGAAATGCCTCACCGGATTGAACCTGAAGATTCACCGGGTCGACGTGAAGCGGATTTGCTGAGTATCATCCCCAAATCGAGACGAACTGCCTATGATCCATATACCATCTTGCATCATACATTGGATAGGGATTCGTTTTTTGAAATGGCTCCTCTCTATGGCCGATCCCGTGTTACCGGCCTGGCACGCGTAAACGGGTATCCGGTGGGTGTCATGATCAACAACACGCGCCACCTTGGCGGGTCGACGGATGTGGCGGCCGGTGAGAAGGTGATGCGCCTGATTCAACTCTGTGATACGTTTCACTTGCCGCTGATATCGTTTGCTGATGAGCCGGGCTTCATGGTGGGCCCGGATTCCGAGCAGAGAGGGATTGAACGCGCCGGCGCCAGATTGGTCTGGACGGTTTGCTCCAGCCGTATACCCTGGATTACCATCGTCATCGGGCGCCTCTATGGGGTGGCCGGCCAGTGTCATCATCGGCCTTCCGGGATGTTTCAACGGTATGCCTGGCCATCGGGCAGGTGGGGGTCCATGCACATAGAAGGTGGCGCGTCAGCGGCATATCGGCGCGAGATCGAGTCATCCCCTGATCCGAATCAAAAGCAGAAAGAAATTGAAGACCGGCTCCAGGCGTTGGCATCACCTTTTAAAACCGCCGAAGCATCCGGCACGGAAATGATCGATCCCCGGGACACGCGGTCGCTGCTCTGCGAGTTTATAGATGACGCCCAGCGCGTGCTCAAGATGCAGCTGGGGCCGCCGGTTATTCCCTATCGACCATAATCCCAGTTAAGGGCTCGCGCAGGAAGGGAAAAAGACAAGCAAGATACGTCAGCTGATAGATGATTGGGCACTAGTGTGTCGATAATATTTTGTCGGATGATATTTTGCATTTGTCCTGTTCATATGTACATTTTAGGCAACATATATCCTTTTTAAAAGGACAAATCAGCCCAAATGTGCTTGTTGAGTCCGAAAAATAAGTTTAACACCGAATAGTTATGCTCTGGTTTATCCGGTACAAAAAAAGATTTGATTAAAATCCGAAAGCAAGCTAATATCATTTTTTAATTTCGACGACTTTCTTTAGTTTAATTCCGAAAAACAGAACCGTATATACCGGGTGGGGGGGCAAATGGCGGCTCCTGGGAAAAGTCATTCTTTTGAACAGTTTAAACTTCAATTTAAAAACGATGCTATATGTGAACAGTATCTGTTCAAAATCCGTTGGCCACAAGGATTTAGATGTCCCTCTTGCGAACATAAAAAATATTATGAACTTCCCAAGAGAAAACAATTTCAATGTAAAAGCTGCGGTCACCAAACGACAGTGACCGCCGGTTCGGTGATGCACAGAACGCGAACACCACTGCGTTATTGGTTCCGGGCGGTCTATTTAATCACAAAAGAAAAAAAAGCCATATCAACCACCACATTGTCTAAGACCTTAGATATCAGCTACAGCGCAACCCGCCAGATGATCCAAAAAATCAAGGGGACGACAAAAGAAAAAGGGCTCATTCATGATCTTATACAAAGTTTTAATACCTTTGAATCTTCTATCACTGATGATGATAGCGCCAGTGATGGTACGGAAAAAAAACCACCGATTTCAAAACACATATTATCAAGAGAAGAACCTGAAACCATATTTATTCCACCTGTTTTAAATGCGACAGACGTTATTGATGGAATTATGCCCGTTGCCGCTCTATTTGCAGGATCATTTTCTATAGATTGGATGATTGAGTTGACTGAATTGAGTGCCTCTAAAATCCTTTCGGTCTTTGATAAAGCCATTGACCGGGAAATTATTATAAAAGAAAATTCTGAATATTATTGTTTTAAAGATGAGAAGCAGAAAAAGCGGTTTCAGGACGCCCTTGACAGTAAGGAAAAAGCGTTCATGCATAGCAAAATAGCCGCTGTTTTATTGAGAAGTCCGATAGATGATACTGAAAAAATCCATTCAATCGCCGGCCATTTTCTCCATCTTGATTATACCCTTTCTAACTGTCGGTTTCTTTTAAAAGCCGGTGACATTTATCGGTCTATCCATCGTTATGAGGATGCATATAAGTGTTACTCGAAAATGTTAAATGATCTTAATGACAAGGAGGGTGATGACGAAATTAATCTTTATATTAAAGCGGCGATTAACGCATCCAAAATCGTCGAAGCCAACCTAAATTCGCCTGAAATAATACTTGCTCTGAAAAATGCAATTGAAAAGTCTGAACGTAATGGTATGAAAAGGCAAACCGTTCTTTTAGAGTTGAATTTGGCCAAAAATAAATGGTTTCTTTCGGACTATTCAAACGCCCTCAAGCATTTTGAAAAAGGCTTTTCGATGGTGGAGGAGATTAATGATAACCGTTTACGGCGTGCATCTGCTGCTTTTCACATTTTTTATCTATTTCTCCAAGGGCGTCATGAGGAAGTCGTCAACCATTATGAAATGATTATGGAAGACGTGGAAAAATATCCTCATGGGCATTTTCCCTCAGTTGCCACCTTGATGATTGGCGTTTCGTATATACTTACCGGGCATGTTACGCATGGGTTCGGTTTACTGGATTCGATTCATAATCATAGTTTGGAGAAGGGTAATGACGATGTATTATGCCAAACATACCAATCTCTTGGTTATATGTTCCTTTATCATGATAAGGTAGACGAGGCATTGCGTTACCTGGAAATCGGTCTACAAAAGGCCATCCAATTTCAAAAGCCCTGGGTTGAGACCATCATTTTGACGTTATTGGCGAAAGCCTATTATATGAAAAATCAAATAAACAAAAGTGTGGGCTATTTGAGGAAGTACATCAAGAAGGCTAGAAAAGAAGATATTTTCAATATTCCCCACACTGCGTTGATAGAGCTGTGCTGGGCCATGGAACAAAATGAGCTGCCCCGTGTTGGAGATTTTTCTTTAAAAAGAGAAATTAGCCGGTCGATCAGGAGTGAGAACGTTGATGCAAAAGGCATGGGTTATTTTTATCAAGGCCTTCTTCTAAGGCGAAAAGGCAAATCCCAGGATGAAGTCATTCAGGCTTTTAAAGATGCACTCAAGTGGCAAGAAATGTCGGGAATCAAGATCGACATAGCGGCCACGCTATTGGAGCTTTCAAAGGAATACCAGGCTAAGGGAGCAAGGTCTAAAGCGCAAAATACAAAAAAGAAGGTTAAAGAGATCATAAAGTTCTTCGATGCCGAATTTATTCCCAAATTCTTAAAGTTATCATTTAAAGACTTGCTTACGGATCGAGATCTTTTTAAAGAGATTGTGTTGTTGAGCCAAAAACTAACCCTGATCAGAGATAATAAAGAACTGGTTCATCACATTATTTCCAAGGCCAACCATATAACCGGTGCAGAACGGGGTGCCATTTTTATTCTCGACAAAGACGCGTCTTCCGTGAAATTGAAGCTAAGAGCGGCAAGAAACCTAACTTCTGAAGATATCAGTCACCAGAATTTCAAATCCTCAATTTATACGATTAAAAAAGCGGCTTCCACAGGGGATGCGCAAATTATTGAGATAAACCGCGGTCAACAAAAGCACCTCTACCATTCGGGTGACATCACTTCCTGTATCTGTGTGCCCATGAAATATCGGGGTGAAGTGGTTGGGGTGCTTTACCTCGACAACCGTCTATTTTACAATAAATTTAAAAAAAACGATCTTGAAATCCTTCAGTATTTTGCTGCACAGGCCTCTATTGCCATGGATAATGTAGCTGCCTATGAAGAGATAAAGAGTATGGCACAGCAACTTAAGGAAGAAAAACAACATTTTGAGGAGCAACACCTTGACCGCATCCACTTTGAGGAAATCGTCGGTAGTAGCGCCGCCCTCATGCGTGTCTTGAAAGACGCAGACAGTGTTGCCGGTACCGATACAACCGTCCTGATTCTGGGAGAGACCGGGGTCGGCAAGGAATTGATCGCACGGGCAATTCATCGAAGAAGCGCAAGAAGAAACGGACCGTTTATTCGGGTCAACTGCAGCGCCTTTCCCGATACGTTAATTGCCAGCGAGCTTTTCGGTCACGAAAAGGGTGCGTTTACCGGCGCCATTGAAAAACGATTGGGCCGCTTCGAATTGGCGAACGAAGGCACCTTGTTTCTTGACGAAGTGGGTGATATTTCTTCAGAGGTTCAGGTACGTCTGCTGCGGGTGCTGCAAAGCAAAGAATTTGAGCGTGTCGGTGGCAGACAAACCCTTCATTCTGATTTCCGACTTGTGGCTGCCACGAATCGTGATCTTAACCGGCTCATTCAAGAAAATAAATTTCGAGAAGATCTTTTTTTCCGCCTGAACGTGTTTCCAGTTCATGTCCCTCCCATACGGGATAGAAGGGACGACATCCCTTTGTTGGCCCAGTATTTTCTTAAAATTTATGCTGGGAAATTGGGAAAATCCATCCGAAGCATTTTAAAAACTGATATGGAATCGCTGGTAACTTATAACTGGCCGGGAAATGTAAGAGAATTGGAGAACGTGATCGAGAGAGGGGTGATATTAAGTTCCGACTCTCATTTTTCAATGCCGGACCTGAAGGCCGGAGGCTTGGAACAAGGCTTCGAAGGGCCGCTTATCACGCTTTCAGAGATCGAACGTCATCATATTATCCGGGCAATTAATTCAACAGGCGGAAAAATATATGGGCATGGAGGGGCCGCGGAAATACTTGATGTCAACCCTCGCACACTCTACTCAAGGATGAGAAAGCTCAATATTCATAAAAATAGCCGCTGAAAAAATGATGCCCATTTGTTGAAATACTCATATATCGACACTTTGCTTAAATTTCAACACTCATGTTTATACGGAAATTCGGTTTATACGGAAATTCGATAGATTCTATAACCGTTTGCAGCATTTACCGCGGATCCTTGTCAAATTGGCATAAAAATTGCTGCTTGAACAATCAAGGAAGATAAATAAGATATACAAAGGAATCTAGCATGCCGAGTACTCAAGATGGCCCTTTTTCATCCCTGTTTACGCCGCTATCAATAGACGGTAATTTTGCCATATCGAATCCTGATGATTCACCTGTTTCCGAGGGAATGAAAAAGAACCTGATC
>JAFDDL010000750.1 GCA_019310865.1 Deltaproteobacteria bacterium
GTTTCAGACCCAGTACAAATGTTGTGATGAATGAGGGAGATGCCAATAACCGGCTTCTTTGGACCTCCGGGCCAATGGGTCGCGATACCCGTGATACCATTCAATTATTACAAACGATCGCTCTTGACCCTGTTTTTGATGAATTGAATCCCTTGAACCTTAATAATATCAAGATTGGCTGGATGGGAAATCTGGATAATTATGTGGCGATGGAGCCAGGGATCATCGAATTATGTGAAGATAGCCTGGCAGCTGTAGTTCGTGCTGGTGCCAAGGTCGAGCCGCTGCAAGCCAATTTTACCATGTCAGATTTATGGCAGAGCTGGACCATTCTGCGTCATTTTAGACGTTTAAATATGCTAGACTATTATGAGAATCCCGCTACTAGGGATTTACTCAAACCAGAGTTGATTTGGGAGATTGAACAGGGTCTTAGCCTTAATGAAAAAGATGTAGACAAGGCAAATATTGTTCGTAGCAGTTGGTATGCGGAATTAGACAGGATGTTTGGTGAATTTGACTTCCTGGTTTTACCTACGGCACAAGTCTTCCCATTTCCAAAAAACATCCACTGGCCTAAGCAAATTAATGGACGACAGATGGATACATATCATCGCTGGATGGAAGTAGTCATTTTGGGCAGTCTTGGTGGCATCCCGGTAGTTAATGTCCCGGTTGGATTTGATGCCCAGGGCAGGCCAATGGGCATGCAAGTTATGGGTAAATTTGGAGATGACAAAACGGTATTGAAGTTTGCGTTGGCATATGAACTGGTTACCGAGCATTTAGGTAAGAAACCAGACTTAATTGCGGTTGGGCGTATTCCCCAAAAATCGGTTTCTTTGGGGCAACCATTCGGGCCTCTGCCCGGTATGTCGTCAGCAAAGCCCAGTCCGCCGATTTTTTCCTTCGTGTGACTCCCTGGTCTATTTGCGGGAGTGATCAAAGAACTCATCCAGCCAATCAAACATGCGCTGGAAGGAAACCGATTTGGCGCCCGACTGGCAATGCGCATTGGCGGCTTCTTCTACGGTGAAGAGCATCCAGGTTTTTGGGTGCGCCTGCTGTATTAGGACGTCGGTTTCAGAATCGACTACCACGATATGGCTTTTGATTTTGTCCACATGGCCTTCAAGCGTAAACTTCTCTAGCTTCGTCATCACCTCGGCTATCGAATCCCCCCCAATTTTCCACAGGCTATCCTGCATGCCCCACTTCAACATTATCGAGTGCTTCATGGCCTTTGCTACTTCGGCATTGTAAGTTTTCGGATCGGTCTTATAAAGGTACTGAAGTTCGGGCGGGATGTGGTTCATGCAACTCTCGTAGAAGCTATATATGCCGCCATTGGCGATATACACTTTGGGGCGATGTTCGTAGCAGGCGGCGCGAGGCGCGAGGTAGCCGCCGAAGCTCCACCCCAACACGGCTATTTTCTCGGGATCGATTCCGGGAATGGTCACCGCATAATCGACTATGGGCGTCATTACGTTCTCCCAGTCGGGGCGAAACTTCATCCCTCGATCTCTCAGCATGCCGCCCTGGCCCGGACCTTCGAAGGCCAGGCAATGGTATCCGCGCTCGATGGCCGCCATCGCGGTGCCATACATCCCCTCAACGTTTCCGTCAAATCCCGTATGACATATGAGCAGAGGCGCGGACTCGCCTGCATAGGGCGAAGAGTACAGGTAGCCGGGCAGGGTCGTACCCTCATACGGGATGCTGACGATCTCCACGGGAACGCGAAGGAGCTTTATGGCTTTTTTGAAACAGGCAACGCTCTTTCTGGCTTGCTCTACTGCCCGAGGCTTAGTGAGATCATCATGCGTATAGAATTCAGAGGCCATGTAATAATGGCTGGCTCTCATATAGGCTTCGCCCGCGCTGACATCATGTCCTTTCTTTTCGGCTTCTTCGGCGACCTTGAAAACCCGCTCTGCGGTCCTGTTCCATTCCTCATACCAGCTCTCCATATCGCCCTCTTTTATGCGGTGCATCGTCTCCAGGACTTCGGCGGTGTCCCCTCCAAGCATTCCGAGTGTGGAATATGCGAAGCGGGGTTCTTCAAACTTGAGAACACTGATCCAATCCCCGCTCTTCGGCTCTTCGGCAACCTCTTGCGTGAGCGCAATTGCAGGGAATCCCGCAACGTACACCGCCGCAAAAAGCACCATGAGAATGCACAAAAATGCCGCATGTCTTATGTCGTGACCTCTCTTCATGATTTCTCTCCTATTTCCCAGTTGCCGATAGATATCTTTTGTCATGGCTCCTCCTTTGGCGATGCCGGAAAAGGGACCTTTTTCCCGGACAGAGTTGTGTGGAATGCGTAATTCATGGTTTTTACCATTTTTCTCAGATAGCAACAATGTTTCAAGAGAACATTTATGGCATATTAAAAAAATCATCGATCCAATCAAATATTCTTTGATAACGAACCGAGAAAGCCGATGGTTGACAATGATAACCTGCTGTCTCTTCCTCGGTGAAAAGGAGGAATGTTTTATTTGAATAGGGCAGGGCATCGAATAGAAATATATCATAGATAATATAAACGTCAAGAAAATTTTTAATCATCGATGTTTTA
>JAFDDL010000187.1 GCA_019310865.1 Deltaproteobacteria bacterium
CTTTGTGTTCTCCACTGCATTGGTGTCAAAGTTTAGCTAATGAAGCGTCATGCAACATTCTTCCGCCATCCGATAGTATCGTTTCACCCGTGATATATGAGGAAGCCTTCGAGACCAAAAACAGCGCAACGTGAGCGATCTCGATCGGATCCGCCATGCGCTTCAAGGGGATCCACCGCTCGCACGCCTTAACGACTTCAGGATCTTCGGCGATTGCTTTCAGACCCATGGCGGTGTCTGTTTCACCTGGCGCAATGGCATTCACCCGAATTCCAGACTGCGCACACTCAAGCGCCAATATCTTCGATAAGGATATCAACCCAGCTTTAGCAGCAGCGTAAGCAGCGCATCCCATGAAAGGCTTGATCCCCATATCCGAGCTGGTAATAACGATTGCCCCGCCTCCGCGTTTGTCGATCTCGGGTATCGCAGAGCGACAACAGCGGAAAACCCCCGTGAGATTGACATCGATCACCCTTTCCCAGGCCTCGTCATCCAGATCCCTGACAAGTTTACCCGCACAGTCAATGCCGGCATTCGCATGTAGGATGTCCAGACCACCATAGGTCTCGACCGCGGATAGAACCATAGCCTTGACTTGTGATGAGTTTGCCACATCGGTCTTAATGAAACTGGCAAGCCCACCTGTCTCTTCGATTCGTCGAACAGTCTCGTGTCCGCCCTTTTCATTGATATCGGCGACAACGACCGAGGCACCTTCCCGTGCAAATAGTTGCGCTGTTGCGCGACCAATTCCCGAGGCCGCACCGGTTACGATGGCAACTTGTCCTGTCAATTGTGCCATAGCCTCTTCTCCTTTCCCTGCCGAAAATAAAAAATTTTGTTACTTGTCACGAGTCAAGCCAACCTAAACCATATTTCTAAAGCAACGTGATACCGTAGTCAATACCGGCCGTATTTTTCGACGGATTTAATCATCGCGCGGACGTTGTCCGGTTTGGCATCCCAGGGGACTTCACATTCGCTGCCGAGGACAAATCCCCCACCCGGGGCACAATCTTCGATCAGCTGCCGGCAATAATCATCAGTTTCTTCCGGTGTGCCATAGACAAATAAAGACGACGGGACGTTACCGTAAATGCATACCGTATCGCCCAAGACTTCCTTTGCCTTTTTCATGTCGGTCTTCTCGAAATCGATCATGACCATACCCTTGGGCAAACCGTCGGTAATGCCTTTGAGTGTATGTAAACACTGGGTTAAATCGCCATCTGCATGGAGATGAACTTTAAACCCCCTATTGACCGCCATGTCCACCATCATTTTAATTGTTGGATAACTGAATTCATCAAACGTTCTTGGTGAAATATACGGGGGGGCTCCTGTGCCGATCCCCAGAAAAATCTTTTCCGCCCCTGGAATTTTACCGGCTCCGGCAACCATGCATTTCTCCATGGCTCTCATGATTTCCCATTCTGCGACTTTTTTACACATTTCTTTGATTTTTTCAGGCTGCTCCATCATGTCCATGGCAATCTTTTCAAAGGTGCGGTACGCCATCACATGATCCAGAGGAATTATCGATCGGGAGCCCATCACCAACGTTTTGCCGGTCTCTTCATAAAATCGCTGCCAGGCCTTGAAAAAATCGTTTGAATATTCGAATCCGTAATAAAGAAAGTCATCGATGCTGCGCTCGAAGACATCGCTGCTGATCTGCTTGTTGAACATTAAAGTGGAAAACCCCCGTTCCATGACATCGTCATAATCTTCGATCATTACCTTGTCGAAGTACGCACTGGGGATATTGCCTTCCGGTGGAAATTTGTCAAAGATTCTCCAATCCAGGGTTACCCGATCCCAGGTACTATGCGGTAACAAAGCCTGATGGTCGTGGAGCGTCAGCACCGGATGGAGGCAGTCGCCGATAAGATCGCTGTTATCGATTGCCGACTGGACCAGTTTCTCGGGATCCTCAATCATTTCTTTGAATTGCAGTCCTGACTGATAGGGTAAAAGATAAATTACAAGAGGCGCGACCGGTACGCGGTCGGCTTCCTCCAGATTCCACGCGGCCTCTAAGCGTTCATAGCACGTCATTGTTTCTTTCATTGTTTACAAGCTCCTTCTTTTATTCATCCAGCTTTCTATCTTCTTCACCCCTTCGTTGGCATCAACGGTGGTAAAATCGACTTTCATCTCCTCGCGGATATCTCCGACGATGCCGCCGCCGCAGATGATTTTGAGATTATCTCTCAAGCCCACCTCTCGCAATTTTGCGGCCACCTTGTTCATCTCCGGCACACTGGCCGTCAAAAGCGCGGATAAGCCCAGCACCTGCGGTTTGTGCTCTTTGACGCTTTCTACGATCCGGTCAGTGGGCACGTCCACGCCCAGGTCGATGACCTCAACACCCTTGCACTCCAGCAGAATTTTGACGATATTTTTACCCAGATCGTGAACGTCACCGGCCACCGTGGCGATCACCATTTTTCCCGTGGCCGCAACATCACCGTGCATCTTTTTTATTACCGGGTTTAACAATTCGGCGGCGGCTTGAAAGACCTTAGCGGCCTGGATCAGCTCGATTAGATAAAATTCTCCGGCATCAAACTTTATACCGACCCCTTCCATGCCGTCACGTGCGTCATCTACCAATTCCAACGGATCGCGGCCGGCATCAATACCCGCTTTGACAATTTCGACTACCCTTTTTTTGTTGAGAGCGACGATCGCTTCACTTAACTTTTCCATGGCTCTTCTCCTTTCTTCCACATCAGTTTGATCAGCAGAAAACTCCAGGGGGCGTGTTTCATCATTTTTTCGGCATTCTTGCCGAACATCCACCGCGCAGTCACATCGTCCATCTCCTCTCGCGTTGGTGGATCAAGCTTTTGCCTGACTTGTTCCAAAATTTTCTTATCATTTTCAGCAAACATATTTTTCCTCCTTAATTGGGAATAAAATTACGGGTTCCTTTTTTTATAGAGGCACTGGGTAATATCTCGATGCTCAAAAAAATAGCCAAGTTAAGGATTGACCGCCATCCAACTGTAATCTTATATATCAGAGTTAGCGGAAAGATTGCATCCACCCGAGGATGAATTGTAAGGTGAATTTTTTCGCTTTGAACTCCAAATCACGTTGATATTTATCGAGTTACAAGTATTTGGTACGGCACCAGCCGGTCCTTCCGTTAAAAGCCTTGCCTTTTGATAAGGATCTGATAATATGAACTAAATCAAATTGAACCGTGGCCTTGGTTCTATTTGACCCAAAGGGCGACCATCCAACATTACGAAATAGATTTTCATTGAAACATGTTGATAGACACGAAAATCACGGTTCCATCAATGAGACATATCATGGTGGAACGAAACCGTCCGGCAGATCTTCTCGACAGGGGCAGAGACAAACGGCTGTTCCTGATAACCGGGCAGGCCGGATCCGGAAAGACCTCACTGGCATGCCAGTGGATGGATCGGCACAAGTTGCCGGTGGCATGGTACTCCCTGGACGATTATGACAATGACCCCGATCTTTTTTTCCAGTACCTTATGACATCTCTCCAGCATCTGGAGCCGAAACTTGCGCCGGTGTTCAGTCCGCTCCTTCAAGATCAAAAAGTTTTTTCGCCCCATGATATCGTCTGTACAGCGGCCCATCATTTGGGTAAGCTGGAAAAAGAAACTTTCCTTGTTCTGGACGATTACCATCTGATAAAAACCAGGGAAATTCATGATGCTGTCTCGTTATTAATTCAAAATGCACCGCCCCGTCTGCACATTGTTCTGCTGACCCGCCTGGATCCCCCGTTTTCACTTGCCCGCCTCAGATCCTGGAACCAGGTTACCGAAATTAGGACATCGGACCTCAACTTTAGCAGGCAAGAAGCTCAGGTGTTTATTAATGAAGTGTTGGGAATTGATTTGTCCAATGAACAGTTTGAAGCCCTCTATAACTGGACGGAAGGCTGGGCAGCCGGATTGCAACTGGCCGGACTCTCGATTCAGAAGCGAAAAGAGGGTTCGAACCTTGAAACGGATGCTTTCAATTCCGACTGGGGAATATCCGATTATCTGATAACGGAGGTCTTCAATGCTCAGTCGGCACCGGTACGCAGTTTTTTCCTGAACACCGCTGTCCTGGAAAGATTCAACGCCGATCTGTGCCGTAAAATAACCGGCCGGGATGATGCCGGTGAAATCCTCGAGCAGTTGGAAAGAAACAATCTGTTCCTGATGCCCCTGGACAATCGCCGACATTGGTTTCGGTATCATCATCTGTTTGCCGAATCGTTGCGGCTGCGATTGGTTCAAAAGGACGCCGGGTCCATGCCATCCCTTCACCGGTGTGCAGCATTGTGGTTTGCCGGGAATAATTTACTGCAAGAGGCTTTCCATCATGCCTTTGCCTCAAAGGACATGGAATTTGCCGCCGATCTTTTGGAAGACCACTTGATGTTTCTGCTGGCCAATTATGAATTAAAATCTTTTCGGCGCTGGCTGAACAGACTGCCTCACCGACTTGTGCGGCAACGATATCTTTTGATGATCCACGAAGGCTTCGAAGCCCGCAAGCAAGGATACGCTAAAAAGCCGGAAATGATTCTCGCTGAACTGGAAAAGAGTAAATCTGAAAGCATTTTATCGTATTCCGACAAGAAAAAAAGATACGTTGAAGAGCAACTCTTATTATTACGCCATGCGATATCTATCACGATGGACCCGGTAAATCAGGATACCGATAAACTTGACCAGGCACATCGAAATATTTCTTCGGAAAATACCATCGCTCGTGCCGAATTGGAAGCTTTGATCGCCTGGGTTTACATTAATAAGGGGGATATTACAAAGGCACTTGAACCGATCCAGGAATCTTTCAAAAACTATTACAATGCCGGAATCGGCTTCGGCATGTGTCATATGAACAACCTGCAAGCAAGGATTGCAGTTGGCGGATTTCCGGAAGCTGTATCATTTTGGTATGGGGCTGATATGTTACTACCGAAACGAACTTGACGTCGCCCTGGAACATATCTCCAATGCACTGAAATACTTGACAACACCGTCTTTGATGAATTTCCTTTCCGAAGGATATCGGATCAAGGCTTTTATATGCCAGGCCATGGGCGACTCAATGGGCGCAACGCAAAGCATGGAAGCGGCACAAAATTTTGCGATCAGGTCCCAGAGCCCTTTCTATATTGCCTGTGCCGACAATGACACGGCTCGTCTCATTTTGCTGCAAGGTGCCCCGGAGGTTGCCGCCCGGTGGGGAAAAAAGCGAAATCTTCATCTGGGTGAACCGTTTTCGGAAAAATATGAAAACGAGTGTCTGATTCTGGCCCATCTCCGGCTCGCGCAAAAGCAGTATGAATCGGTTGTCGAACTGATGGGCCACCTGCGCCCGCGGTCTTTAAAACGACATCGGATGGAATCCGTCATTAAAATCGATATCATATATTCAGCAGCGCTCTATGCGCTCAAAAAAAAGAAACAGGCCATATCGGTTATGGAAAAAGCCATTGGTTATGCCGGAAAGGAAGGGTATATTCGACCGTTTGTGGATTATGCCCCGTTTATCGGTGAGATACTGATCGATCTAAGACACAGCACAGTGCCCCAGGTGCAGACACATGTCATGTCCCTGATCGAATCTTGCGGGCTTGAAAATATCACCGAATTAAAAACCGGCCGGGTGCCTGTCAGCGCGATGGAATACCTGACGCCTCGTGAGGTGGAGCTATTAACCCTGATGGCAGATGGGTATTCTAATACAGAAATCGCCGAAAAGATATTCGTGTCTCTCAGTACGGTTAAAAAACACATCAATCACATATTCGGAAAATTAAATGTACGGACGCGAACCCAAGCCGTGTTGCGCGCCAAGCAGATGGATCTTTCGAGTCCGGAACGATCGGATTAGCAGTGCCCACAAGCGTTTTGCCGGGGTGAACTCAGATCTGCATCCGGGTTCATTCCCCTTTCTCTCACTCAACATATTTCAGGATAGCGCGATACTGGCTTTCGCCATCAAGTCCGGCTTCCGTCAGAACCATTTCGGCGGGTCCGCTGCCCAGATAAGTGCCTTTTCGAAATGGATGTAACGTCAACCGTCGTCCCCGGTCCGATCGTATCCAACGATACATGGTGGGCAGCGTAAAACCGGTGATCCCCATGGCGGTATCCGCGCAGGCTCCGGGGAAAATCTCTTGCCGGGCCTCGGGAGAAAGCATGTCGAACAGTTCGGTACTGGCAATGTAATAGACGTTCAGGTCAATGCCCTTCTTTTTCAGAAGCGGCAGCGTCTCTTGGACAAACGCATAGCAGACCTCGCTTCCCTGGAGCACCAGGGTACCGTCTCCCTTGCCATTCGCTTTTTTCAGCTGATAAACCCCATTTTTCGCATTAGCAACCGGTGCCAGGCCCAGGGCTTCACGATCAACAATTGTTTCGGCGGGCCGGGTCACAAAGGGCGCAATGACGGCCGGTCGCTTTGCTAGGGCGGCGGTCACCAGGGGCCACAGTTCCTGCGGATCCCATGGGGTCAGGGTCACCATCGTACCGGGCGGGAAGTTTTCCTGCAACAATTGAAGCGGTTGTGGGTCGGCATGTGTGGGACCGTCTTCTCCGGTTTTGAGGCCGGCGTGTCCGCAAATTAACATGAATGGATGAAAGGGATCATCGGCAATCGCAGTGCGGGCCTGGCTGCCGATGGCATGAAGCCGTGCGGGAATATGCCCCAACGCGGCAATGAACGCCCCGTATGAGGACCCCACCCCCATATGCCGACCGTAGGTGGAGAGCCCGGCCATTATCCCCGCCATCGCGTCTTCACAAATACCGCCTATGGATAGCAGGCGGGCTTCCGGATTGGTGGTTGCATTGAAAAAGCCCTCGGCGTAATCCTTGGCCGCAAGACTCACACTGGTGGAACCCAACAGATCTGCAGACGCGGCCAGAATGGCCCCATCACCAACCGAATTGTAGTACCGAAGGACGTTACCCAGCGCTTCTCTCAAAGTGGTTTTGCTCCCCGGCTCCAAGGCCAGTTCAGCTGGGAGCGCCGCGCCGCTCTGACGTGCCACCTCGTATATTTTTTCGGACCGGGGCGCATTTTCACGCGGGTTTCGACTGTATCCATCGAGGGTATCGCGTGCCTTTGTGAGTCGATTCGCCATGACATCGACGACCTCCCGCCTGGCTTCCAAGGTGCTTCGAATGATTTGCAGCGCATTCCAGAAGCAATCTTCCAACGCCGTCTTGTCTTGACCGGATCGACAATTGGAAGCCTCTCGATCACAACGCGGAAGCGTCTTGCCCACCGCTGCCATCAACGGTTCAAGGGCACTGTAAAAGCCGTCCTGACAAAGACCATGCCCCGCGCCGTGGGAGCCCTTGCCTTCAATACCGTATTGCCACCCCTTGATGGTGCGATACACAATGGCCGTGGGTTGACTGCTATCCATCTGAGCGGCCTTGCGCTGGGCAGCCAGGATCTGCTGGAAATCCTTTCCGTCCGGCACCAGAATGACGTTCCAGTCATTGATATATGCCAGTTCCATGGGGGTCCACTGGACATAGTCCCCCGGGACACCATCGCTTCTGCAGACATGATTTGAGTCAATGGAGGCCTGGTTCCAGTCAAGATGCAATACAGCGTTCTGAAGGGAGGCGGTTCCGGCAGCGGCCAGGGCTTCACTGACCCGACCCGGTGTCATGCCACCTTCCCCTTCCACGATATGAAGCGTGGGCGCGTTGTCCTTCCCGAAAAAATCCATCGCGCCGAATGCCAGCCCCAGCGATGTGCTCATCCCCACCCCGGACGCCCCAGTGGCCAATTTCAAAAAGGGCGTGGCCGGTGTGGGATGGCCGTCCAGCGGTTTGGCGTTAAATTGTTTATACAATGGCGTGTCGGTGATGGGATTGCGGCGAAATCCCAACAAATCTTCAAGGCGAAGCTGAAGGCGGGTATCCGAAGGCAGCAGTTCCGGGGCGGCGATTCGCGCCACCTCGTTTCTTAGCGACCACATAGCATATATCCCCAGCGCCTTATGACCGGCGGCATAGGAGATGATATCCGCATCCGCCCGGTCCGGATCGGAAAGATCGTACGCCATGGCATCAAACAGGATCCCGCTAACAAACCGACCGGAAGAGATGGACCCGCCCGGGTGGCCGGAAGTGGGGGCATAATTGAAAAGAAGCGCACATAAAGACCGATATACCAGATCGAAAAATTCAAACGCTGAAACCGTCTCGGGTGTCAGCGGCGTGTCGGTGGGTCCGAGTTCCCGGCTGATATCGACGTAATATCCTCGTTTCGGTTCTAATGTCATGGCCATGGGTCTCTCCTTTCCCTCGAATACATTTCATTGTCGCCATTTGCGTAAAACCACACGTAATAATCTTGCCTCTAATATCATTATTCATTAATTTAATAAACATAATCTTACCTTTTGTCCATTTTATGACCTCTCAAATGATTTTACCGACAAGATTGGCTCAAATCAGCCACGGCTGCTACAAGGCAAAAAGATGCGTTGGGGAGGCATATGCGCTAACTTAACGATTTGCGATTTTCACGTTGGTAGTTGTGGGTAGCATGTAGGTAGTTGTGGGTGGCATGGACAAAGTGTACAAAAACGATACCGTTTCTAATTTTTACGTTTTCTCAACAACGTTATATACGCACTCCCCCTCTTCCACTTTTGGAAAGATAAGTAAGGTGTCCCCGAAATTCCCCGAAATTCCTAAGGTGTCCCCGAAATTCCTTTCCTACGCGAGCCCTGATATCTGGAAGTGACGAGGACCCGTTTCATAGTGTTCATACCTATTTTTTTAACGCCAGCTGCTTTAAGATCTCTATATAAAATCTTGCGGCAGTCTGGCCGCCAATACCGTGCGTGTCGTAGGCAGGCGCCATGCAGCAAATATCAAAACCGGCCAGGTCCAGGTTTGCCGTAATCATGGCGATGGAGTCCCTTACGTCATACGCATGCAGTGCATACGGCTCGGGCCAACGCATTGCCGGAAAGGAGATCGGATCCATGGAGTCCGCATCCAGCGTCACGTAGGTTCTGGCGGTGTCCTTGCCGGCGATCTCGATGGCCTGCTCGGTAACGGCCTTTAACCCCTGCTCTTTCACATCGCTGTAAGTGAAAACCTTAATCCCCAGCATGTCCATAATCTCGACCATCTCACGGAAATTGGTATCGCCGCCGCCCGGTCCGATCATGGCAACATTGGACGGATCGATATTGCATTCATCGAGCATTTTATACAGCGCATTCCCGGGGTTGGGACGACTCATTTCCGTTTCCGGATAGGGCAAATCACCACCGTAGAAATTGTCATAATGGCGATCATACCAGATAACGCCCATCTTCCCTTGGGTGTTATCGGATATTGCCTTTGCAACGCAATGGGGAATTGAGTGATCCCCACCGAAAACCAGGGGGATGGCGCCGCCTTTTACAATATCACAGGCTTTCAGATAAGCCCTGTTCAAAGACGTTTCCGGATCGTAATCTTTCATTTCTACGTTTCCGTAATCGGCAACCTTTATCAGCGAACCCATGTTAAAATCATCCGATACTTCCGGAAAAAAACTGACATTGGGATCCAGTAGGGCGGCATACTGCCAGGACCATCGGCGAATATAATCCGGTGCTTCATAGGTGCCGGTTCGCAGCTCGTAATCATCTTTGAAATGACCGTCTCTGGCGCCACATGTTGTAAAGAAACCCGAACCGGAACCGACCCACCCCTCCCAGGGGATACCCAAAAATGCCGCGTCCAGCCCCACAAGGTGTTCAGGCCGGTATGCGATCACACAGTTCATAAACGACGGCACATCACTGTGGATTCTGTTTTGATCAAGTAGCCCACCGTCGGCAGGCTTGGCAATTCTCATCGTTATTTCCAGCCACTTGTCTTTCTGTTCTTTTGTCAGCATTATTAACCTCACTTTAAGATTTCTGATTGGGACTTTTTTTGTCCATTAAAAATTAGAATAAAGTACTATCGCTTGTATCCCCTGACTGCATTTCTTCTGCAAAATCTTTCATGGCACCATCGGCGCGCTTCAGGGCCTCATCCACATCTGCTTCCGTGTGAGCAGCTGAAGTAAAAAATCGAACCACCGAAATAATGCCGTGGTTGTAAAGGTGGGTGCTATACAGACCGCTTGTGGCAAGCCCGGGCCCCAGACCGTCCTCGTTGTTGATGATTTTCTTCTTCTCGGTAACAGTAAAATCCCAGATGGCCGGGTATCCCTGGAGCAGCAGATCATGGCCGTATTTTTTCCCGATTTCTTCCATACCGGCCTTCAGCTTATAGCCAAGGTTATCTATTTCTTTGTAAACAGCACCGTCGTTTCTTTCCAGTTCCTCGATGGTGGCGATAACGGCTGCCATGGCCAGGGGGTGGCCATTATAAGTGCCGGCGCACAGCACATCGGTTCGGGTCACCACATCCATGACCTCCCGCTTTCCGCAAAATGCGGAAACCGGGAAGCCACCACCCAGTGCCTTTGCCAGTACCGTGATATCCGGCGTCACGCCGAAATGCGCCTGGGCGCCGCCGAGCCCCATTCGGAAACCGGTCAGGACTTCGTCAAAAATCAACACGACCCCATACTCGGTGCAAAGCTTGCGAACGCCTTCCAGATATCCCGGTTCCGGCAGGCATCCGAACCAGTTGGTCATAACGGGCTCCATGATCACCGCCGCGATATCATGGCCGAATTTTGCGAATAGCTTCTCAAGTGCCGGCAGATCGTTCCACTCGATCATGTAGATGCTGTCCAGCGCATTTTTTTCGCGTCCTGCCGTGTTGGCCATCTGCGTGAAAATATCATCCTCGCGCTCTCCGTGAACCGCCACTGGATTTTCCGGATCGGTAACAATACCGCCTACGATACTGTCCGCACCGCCGTGATAATGTCCTGCAAACCGAACCACCATATTGCGCCCCGTATACCCCCGGGCAACCCGCAGGGCATGGAGGTTTGCTTCCGTGCCGGAACAAGCAAACCGGACCAGTTCTGCCGAAGGAATGTGCTCGCATACTTTTTCAGCGGCTTTGATCATCAGATCATTGGACGGTGCACAGTAGAGCCGGCGGGCCTGCTTTTCAATGGATTGCATTAAGTGCTTGTTGTCGTTGCCTAAAAAAGCAGGTCCGTAGCTGAGGTCGTAATCGATGTATTCCTTTCCGTCCACGTCCCAGATCCTGGCCCCCTTGCCGTGGCTCATATAGATCGGTTTATGGCCCTCGCTTTTTCTGAAATTGCTCATCACACCGCCCGGAATTACCTGCCGGGCTCTTTCAAATAGCTGGTCGGATTTTGTCTTTTTGTCGTTTTCCATTTAACTTCCTTTTTCCATACATGAAGTCGAATAGCGGGCCCAGACACGCGTTGGCATCTTCGCTATAATGAAATCCCATCTGGAATATCAATTTCATTGAGATGATTCTTTTCAAATTCCGCCACGCGATCTACCGTCCGGATCCACTCATAAAAAAGGTATTTCGTTTGTCCGTGCTTTATCCTTTTAATGCTGTTTTTACCGCTTCAATAATCCGTCCTTCGCTGGGGATGAATTCATTTTCCAGCACCGATGAAAATGGAATGGGACAAAAGGGGCCGCCGACCCGGATGATCGGTGCATCAAGATACTCAATGGCTTCTTCAGCAACCATCGCTGAAATCTCCGATGCACTCCCTGCGAATTTGACCTCTTCGCTGACGATAACCAGTCGGTGCGTTTTTCTCTCGGATGCTAGAATC
>JAFDDL010000751.1 GCA_019310865.1 Deltaproteobacteria bacterium
AAAGGATTTCAAATCCAGATGACCGGAGTCGGGTCTATTTTTTACCCCCATTTCAATGATCGCCCCATTCGAAATCTACGAGACAAAATAACGGACGATGCGGTCAAGAATCGGACGTTTTGTATGGGGCTGATCGCAAACGGTGTTTATATGCCCCCCGGGCACGCAGGCGCCACCTGTTTTGCGCATACAGAGGATGACGCCGATCGTATCCTAGCGGTCAGTGAACAGGTGCTTGAAGACATGAAGGGGTAAATCCAATGAATGGATATATGAACAAGCTGCTTTATGTGGAGTTGTCTCAATCAAAGAGCGAAATCAAAGCGTTAAACAGCGAAGATGCAAAACAATATATCGGGGGCAGTGGGCTTGCCGCTAAAATCTTGTACGATGAAACAGATAAAGACACGAAACCCCTGGGACCCGAAAACGTGCTGATTTTCATGACCGGACCTTATACAGGTACCCGCGCCCTAAGTTGGGGCGAGATGCTGAAAAAAAGCGGCGTCGATGGGATCGTAATCAAGGGAAAAGCCTCAGCACCCGTATATCTATGGATAAACAACGAAAAAGCTGAACTTCGAAGCGCCCAGCATCTATGGGGAAAAGATACCTTTGAAACCGACGCCGTTTTGAAATCGGAAACCGACGAAAAAGCCGTGGTCGCCTGTATCGGACCCGCTGGAGAAAAAATGGTCCCCATCGCTGCTATTAATAATGATGGGGTTCATGCCCGCACCGCGGCAAGATGCGGACTCGGTGCGGTCATGGGATCCAAAAAGTTGAAAGCCGTCGTGGTGGCCGGCGACTGCGAGGTTCCGGTTCACGATCCAGTTGGATTAAAAAAATCCATTAAAACCATATCAAAAACAGTGCTCGAAAAAGCAGCAGGTCTTAAGAAACTCGGAACCCCCGGGGCGGTTGCATCCGCCGAGGCCGCCGGGGGGCTTCCGGTCCAAAATTGGCGACATACCGGCAGATGGAAAGAGAGTGCAGAAAAGATTACCGGATCCACGATGCTGCCGGCTTACGGAACCGGTAATTATTACTGCAAACGTTGTATCATTGGCTGTGGGAAAAATGTAAAAATAAACAAGGGCGACTATAAAGGTGATCAGCAGGCAGTGCCGGAATATGAAACATTGGCGCTGATGGGCAGTAACTGCTTGATTGATAACGTTGAAGCGATTATAAAAGCCAATGATCTATGCAATCGATATGGATTGGACACCATCAGTACCGGGGGCGTTATTGCCTTTGGGATGGAGGCCTTCGAGAAGGGGCTCATTTCCCTGCAGGATACGGAAGGAATTGACCTAACGTGGGGCAATGAAACGGCTTTCATCCAGACCATTACCAAAATTGGAGAGAACACGGGCATTGGCAAACTGCTCGGATTGGGCGCAAGGGGCGCTGCAAAAAGATTAGGAAAGACCGCTGAAGAATTTGCCATTCATGTCAAGGGCCTGGAATTGCCGGGTCATGATCCCCGGGCATATAATGCCGGTGCGCTCAATTATGCGACGTCGGCAATAGGGGCAAGCCATTTATCGGGATTTTCCCATGCGTTTGAAAGAACCCTGACGGCACCTGAGATCGGAATCCCAAGTCCAATGGATCCATTTGAGGCAGAGGGAAAAGGCGTCCTGACCGCAAAGACCCAGAATTATATGGGCATGTTTGATTCGCTGGTAACCTGTAAATTCTTATTGTTCGGCGGTGTGGGGATATCCACCCTGATCAAGTGGTATCAACTCATCACGGGCGAGCAGATGGATGTGGAAAGCTTCATGAAAACCGGAGAACGCATTTTCAATCTGAAAAGATTGTACAACACCAATTGCGGGGTGAGCCGTAAAGATGATCGTCTCCCCCATCGGCTGATGACGTTGAGCAAAAAGGGGGAAGGACATTCTCCGAATCTTCCACCGATCGGAAAAATGTTAGGGGATTATTATGCGTACAGAGGTTGGTCTGATGAGGGAATTCCAACCGAGGAGAAACTGGCGGAACTCGATATAATATGTAAATCAGCCATGAACTATGCCAGATATGCCGCGATCCACGCCCGCCATCTTCCGGACAAAGTCTGTCTCATTGAACGAACACCGTCTTCGAACCAACGACGGACGCTGACCTGGAAAACGTTTAACGACGCCATTAACCGGACGGCAAACTACCTCTCCAAGGAGCTGGGCGTACAAGACGGCGACCACGTCATGCATCTGATGAACAACAGCCTGGAATGGCTCATCACCTATTTTGGGATTATCCGGATCGGCGCCATTGTGGTTCCCCTGAATTTCAGGTTTCAGGGCCCGGACATTTGTTATGCGGACGGAGTCTGCCATCCCAGGGTTTTTTTTATCGGCTCGGAGTTTCTTCCAGTGGTGGAGCCAATCAAAAACTCACTCAACGGAATTGACACTTTTATCTGCATGGGAGACGAGGTGCCCACCGACATGATTGATTATCAGACGGTTTGCACCTACGACGACAATACGGATGCAACCATTGATGTTGCTGATGCGCATGATCTGGCCATGATGTTTACCTCCGGCACCACCGGCACGCCCAAACCCGTCATTCATACCCACGGGTCCATCAACGCCACGGCCATCGGCAACGGCATGACGTATTTTGTGCAAAAAGAAGATAATTACGTGCTGTTTCTGCCACTGTATCACAGCGGCACCATGTTTTTATGGGCACCGTTTTATACCACCGGCGCCGCCTGGACCATCGTGATGGAAATCAAGGATCCCAAATGGATCATTGAGGCCATCGCCGAGGAAAAGGGAACCGACACCTTGTTTGTGGTGCCCATTGCCATTGCGATTTTAAATGCCGTCAAATCGGGGCGGCTCAACCTCGCCGACTACGACTTGAGCAACTGGAAATACATGGAAATCGGCGCACAGCCGGTGCCTTTTGATGTCATGCGAAGCCTCGTAGATACCCTGCCAACGGCGGTATCGAACATATACGGCATCACAGAAGGAGGTGGGGGGGGAACCTTCAACCTCTATCCCCAGGATGTGTTGAGAAAGCCCGGATCCATCGGTAAGCCCACCTTCGGGGTCGAAGGCAAAGTGCTTGACATCGAGGGGGCGGAACTGCCGCCGGGAGAGGTCGGTGAACTGGTTTTCAGTACGCCTCGAATGATGAAGGGGTATCATAACAATCCGGAGATGACGGCGGACAGCTTAAAAGACGGTTGGCTCTTCACCGGAGACCTGGTGCGGACGGACGAGGAGGGATATTTCTACATCGTCGATCGCATGAAGGACATGGTCACCAGCGGCGGGGAAAACATCTTCCCGGTGGAA
>JAFDDL010000752.1 GCA_019310865.1 Deltaproteobacteria bacterium
ATCCGTTTTCGTCCAGTTGACGGAGGCGATATTCGGTTTCGCTGCGGAAGTTGAAATCAGGAAAAAAAGTGGTTGCGTACAAACGCCCGTCCGTACTGGTCACCAGCTCTTCGGGTTTGAGGAGTTTCAAGGTTTCATTGATTTGGAAAGCGGAAATCACTTCACCCCAACCATCGCCCGTATTGACTTGAAATTCAAAATTTTCCAGATCAAAAGCAGCCGTCGTGAAAGATTTTGACAGCATCGCATAAAGAGGCAGAGCCAGTGCGATCACAAGGTAGACCGCGATGACGAGCATAAACCCTGCCATCAACCGGGCATCTTTACTCGTTTTTGGGCGAATGATCGGTGCAGGGGGCATTTCTTTGGTATTAGAGGTAATACTATTCATTGTATTAGTTCGTGGTAGGGTCGAAAACCATGAGTCGATCTGATGGCAGTTCTATGGACATTTTTTTGCCGACGGATGTACTCATTCGGATAACGGCATTGACTGACAGATCGATGATCAGTTGAGAATTTCCCAATTGCTCGCCACCCAAATGAATACGCCAAAACGAGCCTAAAAATTCCATGTTCTTGACCGTAACGTTGAAGATATTGCCGGTTTGGGTAACCGTGGTCGCAATTTCATCGCCGGGAACAATATCCTCGGGACGTATGGAAATAACAGCACGTTTTCCAGGCGCCAACCCGTGCTTACGGCAAGCTAACGCGAGTGATCCAAGTTTGACCGATTCAGGCGTTACTACACGCCCATTCACATGATTCATCGTACCAATGAAATCAGCTACAAACAGCGTTTTCGGCTCACGATATATTTCTGTAGGAGTCCCAATCTGATCAATGACACCTTGGTTCATCACCACAATGCGATCCGCCATGGTCAGGGCTTCCTCCTGATCATGGGTCACCATGATCGTGGTCACAGCAAGCTTTCGCTGAAGGGCTTTAACCTCATGCCGCAAATAAATACGAACTTTAGCGTCAAGCGCCGACAACGGTTCATCGAGCAGTAACAAACCTGGAGATCCAGCAGCTCATCCACCCTTTTTTTGATATCGGCACGCGAAAGTTTTTGATTTTCCAAACCAAAAGCAATATTTTTCTCAATCTTCAGGTTGGGAAACAGGGCATAGGACTGAAAGACAATTCCAAAATCGCGTTCTGATGGAGGCAGGGCCGAGATATCTGTATTGGCTTGGTGCACCGTACCGGATGTTTGGATATCGAGACCGGCAATGGCACGTAAAAAGGTCGTTTTACCACAGCCGGATGGCCCTAGAAAACAAACGAACTCCCCATCGTTGACTTCGAGAGAAATATCGTCCAAGGCTACAAATTCGCCAAACTTTTTGGTCAGTCGGGATATTCGAAGATAAGGAGATTTTTTTGAAGTGCCGGCAGCAGACAGATCGTTCACGATAATCATGCCTCTATTTAATGTTTCACTGATAGAATCGGGTTGAGATTTATGGCGGTGATTCGGCCGCCTATGGCTCGCCCTGACTCAAAGTATAAAATATCGACAGCCCGATCTATCCCAAAAGGATCAGGCTGTCGATAAAAAACTAATTTTTAGGATCTGATTTGGAATCGTAGCGTTTCTGCCATTCGGCGAGAATTCTTTTTCTGTTGTTGGCTGCAAACTCGAAATCGTTATCAATCATCTGAGAAAGCGTTTCCGGTGGGAAATATTTCACCGGTTTTGCGACGCCCTTGTAACCGACCACGGCATAAGCATCGTTATACATTATCATGGCTTTTTTGGTGATCGTCCAGTCCATGAATATTTGTGCTGCTTCAAGTTTGTCTGTACCGGCCATAATGGCGCCAGCTTCTATCTCCCAACCGATCCCCTCTTTTGGAATAATGATCTCTAAGGGTGCGCCTGCTGCCTTGGACCTTGCAGCACGGAAGGCAAAGGAGATACCGATGGGGATCTCTCCTGCGGCTGCCAGTTTAGCAGGTTTTGAACCCGAGTGGGTGTAACGGGCGATATTTTCGTGCAGAGCATCCATAAAGGCCCATCCGCCTTTTTCACCAAACAGCTGCAACCAGCTGGAGACATCCAGAAAGCCGGTACCGGATGAATTCGGATTCGGCATGATCACATGACCTTTGTACATGGGCTTCGTGAGATCCCACCAGGATTTCGGCGGCACCAGGTTGTTTTTCTTGGCTTCGACGGTGTTGTAAGCAATCGCTGCCACATAGGCGTCCATCCCAACCCAGCTGGGAACAGGGTCACTGTCGTAGAATTTCGGGTCCAGATTTTCAAGTCCTTTGGGCTTGTAAGGGTGCAACATTCCTTCGGATTTGAATAGTAATAACGACGATCCGGACATCCCCCAAGCAAGATCGGCTTGCGGGTTGTTCTTCTCCGCCAGCAGCTTAGCGGTCATAATCCCGGTTGAATCTCGAACCCATTTAATATTGATATCCGGATGATCCTCGTTAAAGTTGGCTGCATACTTTGGGAGATCCTCTGCTTCAACAGCAGTATAGACGATTAGATCTACTGCAAGGGCTGAGTTCCCGATACCGATTATTGATATTGCAACGACACATGTAA
>JAFDDL010000188.1 GCA_019310865.1 Deltaproteobacteria bacterium
AAAGGTAGTGGCCTATGCCATGCGAATGGGGTTGGCGACGCACTGCCGGATTGCCGGAAAAAGCCGATTCGCACGGAAAAACTACTTTTACCCGGATTTGCCCAAAGGGTACCAAATTTCCCAGTATGAACTGCCCATCGCCCATGACGGTTATATTGACATTGACGTTGCCGGTCGGATCAGGCGGATCGGCATCAACCGAATCCATATGGAAGAAGATGCCGGCAAACTAACCCATGATCCCCATCGCCCCGTGAGTATGGTCGACTATAACCGCACCGGTGTGCCGCTCATCGAGATCGTGAGTGAACCCGATCTGCGCTCACCTGAAGAAGCCGGTGTCTACCTGCGCCAGCTCAGGGCGATTGTTCGGTATCTGGACATCAGCGACGGGAACATGCAGGAGGGCAGCTTCCGGTGTGACGCCAATGTATCCATCCGGCCGATGGGTGTTCAGACGCTTGGTACCCGCGCGGAGCTGAAGAACCTGAATTCCTTTAAATTCGTGGAAAAGGCATTGGCGTACGAAGTGGCTCGCCAGGAGGCGTTGATCAATGATGGGGGGACCGTGATCCAGGAGACACGCCTGTATGATTCGGAGAAAGACCGCACCTTTTCCATGCGCGGCAAGGAGGAGGCCCACGATTACCGGTATTTTCCGGATCCGGACCTTTTGCCCCTGGTGGTGTCCGATGAATGGGTTGAACAGGTAAAGGCCGATTTACCGGAGCTGCCGGCTGAGCGAAAGAAACGCTTTATAATGCAATTTGGGCTTCCGCCCCAGGATGCTGATTTGTTGACCGGTAGTCGCGAGTTGGCGGATTATTTTGAAGCCTGTTTAGAGTTGTTTCCCAAACCCAAGCCGGTGAGCAACTGGATCATGGGGCCGCTCATGGCGCTGCTAAATTCCCAGGGGAAAAACATTGACGCATCACCCATCTCCGAGGTGAATCTGACCGAATTGATCAAGCTGGTCGATGCCGATGTTATCAGCGGCAAGATTGCAAAGACGGTATTCGATGAGATGGCCCAATCCGGAAAACCGCCCAAAGAGATTGTTGAGGAAAAGGGATGGGTCCAAATGACGGATACCTCGGAAATGGAGAGCATCGTGGAGAATGTGATTGCCCGCTGTCCCGATGAGGTGGCGGCCTATCGGGGTGGAAAAACCAAACTCATGGGCTTTTTTGTGGGGCAGGTCATGCGCGAGAGTCGTGGAAAGGCCAATCCAAAAGTCGTCAACGAAATCCTTAGAAAAAAATTAGGAGACGCTTCCTAGCCAGTGCCCATCCAGAATTGGTAGCTCACAGTTCAGGGCAAGGCCGCAGCTTTTTTTCAACCGCAGGCATAGTAAGTCTATCGGAGTCTTCGCTTACCTCCGAGGATTGAAAAAATGCGAGAACGCCGCCCTGGGCTGTGAGATGCCGGTTCTGGATGGGTACTAAAAATTGATTTCCCACTTTGCCCCAGCCCAAAAAGCATCCAGCTTATTTTTACCAGGCGTATCCTCTTCCAGTTCCATCTGGCCAAACTCGGGGATTACCTGGATACCAGGTGCCAGGCTCAAGATCGCCTGGGCGTATACGGCCCATATGACGGCATCGTTGCCTTCAGAGAAATTTTTTGCGTTCAGACGGCCGACACCCGCCCCAAGGGCCAAAGACCCATTGATCTGATATCCGGCGGACGCCTCAAATCCCGTGGTGATTGAATCAAATCCATTTTCCACTTGACTTTGAGAAGGGCCTGCACTGGGAAATACCGGGGCAAAAACTTCCAGGGACTTACCGACAAAAGCATTGCTATTTAGAAAAGCGGGGCCGAAATCGAGCCCCACACCCACGAACATGACCATGGCGGCAGCTTCCAGATCCGCTTCTATACCCGAAATTTTCGGGTCAACGCCGGCGGCCGGTTTCAGATAATTTCCGGTTTTGATGCCGGTGTTGAACTTGAGTTGAGGCGGTTTGTCAAACAATCCACCGGGTGAAAACGCCTCGCCCAGGTCGGTTATTTCCAACAGGGATACTTTTAGCTGATTGACATCAAGCCGAACCAGGGGCTGGAATCCGTAAGTAACTTTTTCAAAGACGCCGGCTGTCTGTTGATTTGGGAATACGCTCGTTTCCATGAAATCCGACGCAGCAGTTTGCGATAGGTTGGAAACTTGCTGGGTTGAACCGGTTGATTGCCAGTCAAGTGCGCTGGCACATACGGCAAACCCGAATAACAGATGGGCTGACAGAATAGTGGCCAGTATTTTTTTCATTTTTCTCCCTCACTTTAATTCTCCTTTTTATCCTTTCTATATATTTAACGATTTTGAGGGGAAATGTCAAGAATTGCATAAAAATGATTCAGTGGTCCGGCCCCCTTTCCGATATCCAACGCGCTGGAAATACAGCCTGATATGTACTGTTTTGCCAGAGAAACCGCTGTTGCTGCATCGTGACCGGTGGCCAGATTGGCGGCGATTGCCGATGACAGCGTGCACCCCGTGCCATGTGTGTTTTGGGTGGCAATTCGTTTGCCGGAAAAATGTTGAAATTGCCTTCCATTGTACAGGACATCCGTCGCGTCTGCTTGAAGATGCCCCCCCTTCAGGAGTACATACTTTGCGCCCCGGTCATGAATCTGTTTGGCCGCGGCATCCATATCGGCCAGGCATGCGATCGGTTGGCCGGTGATTCGTTCCGCTTCCGGGATATTTGGGGTTACGATGGTCGCCAATGGAAACAACTGTGTCAGAAGTGTTTCGATTGCCCGGGGATTTAAAAGGGGAAATCCGGTTTCCGAGATCATAACCGGATCCAGTACAATATTTGCCGGCGCATATTGCTTCAAACGATCGGTGATGACCTGAATCGATTCGGTTTCCGAAACCATTCCGATTTTTACGGCGTCCACTCGGATGTCCTGAAAAACGGCATCTATTTGCTCGCCGATGAGCTGTGCAGATACCGACTTTGATGCAAGAATCGACTGTGTATTCTGAGCGGTCACGGCGGTTATGACACTCAAGCCGTACAGGCCATGGGCAGCGATGGTTTTCAGATCTGCCTGAATGCCGGCGCCGGCACTGCTGTCGGACCCGGCAATGGTCAGCACATGTTTCATGGATTTCCTCCTGAGGTTAGAGAACAGGGTGATGGCCCACTTGCACAACACTAACTGACTTTTGGCGTGGATGCAAAAAGATACGTTCGATATTCACAAGAATTCATAAGTATAAACCAATAAATATATATAAATTACAACATCTTATTATCTTAATATCATTCTGCCTGAAAACGGATTCAAAATTTTGAACCGGCCCATATTTTTAAAAAATATATTGATATCAATTGGTTATACTAAAAGTATACGATCCGGGTACAAAATTTTGAACATTTCGACAGAAAATTGTCGGATTTGACGGTGAGACGATTTTGGCCCTTTATGGTCTGATTATTTTTTAACCACCTAAAATCATATGGTATATTTGAATACGAACCTTTATTTTTCTATTTCTATGCGAAAGTGGCAAGCAACTTGCATTCTCATTACGATACCAGATAAATTTTTTCATCTGTTCTCCTCCTTTGAGTAACCGGTCGATGTGGGCTCGATCGGTTACTTACTTCTCCTCCTTTGACGACTGACCGGGATGGTCCTGGCCAGTCGTCTTTTTTTTGGCAAAAACACCCCTCAATTTAGTCGGCTTTTATTTTTTTTCTGATTTTATTCAAAAGTGGCAAGCAACTTGCATTCTCATTACGGTACCAGATAATTTTTTTCATCTTTTCTCCTCCTTTTGAGTAACCGGTCGATGTGGGCTCGACCGGTTACTTGCTTCTCCTCCTTTTGACGACTGACCGGGGTGGTCCTGGCCAGTCGTCTTTTTTTATGTGAAGCGACATTCCTTTCAGTCTATTAGCACGGTTTCGCGCTTGACATCTGTGACGGGATAAATCGGATTTTCCCTTGACAGTCTTTTACCGTTTGTCTATAAATCGCTTTTTGGATCAAATTTTAGAAAATCGTGTCTATCCGTCAAATGGCCGCCCACGATCTGGCCCTGTGGCAAGCCATTTGAACCAGATTATCATTTCGGGCGGGTGTAAGGAATTATTCACAAGATGCAGCTGGAGAGCCTCCTGGTCCAGAAAAAAAATGTCATCATGGACGAGTGGTTCAATCTACTGGTTGAAACCTACCCGGCCGAAACCGGCCAATTTCTGAAGCGCCAAAGCGATCCCTTTGCCAATCCCGTGGGCTCGACAACCCGGCGTGGATTGGATGCAGTTTTTGATGAACTAATGACCGGCATGGATCATAAAGCCCTGTCTGCGGCATTGGATCCCATCATCCGCATCCGGGCCATTCAGAATTTCACCCCTTCACAGGCACTCGCCTTCGTATTCCTGCTGAAAAAAGCGGTTCGAAAGAAGATTCAGTCTGCCGTCGACAAACACAACTTGGCCGGTGACCTGCTTTCCTTTGAATCAAAAATCGACCAGCTGGCCCTGTTTGGTTTTGATATCTATATGGGATGCAGAGAAAAAATCTATCAGTTAATGGAAAAAGAGGTTAAAAACCGGGCGCTCCGGGCGTTCGAGCAAGAAGGGTTGATCCATAATAAACCGGCATAGGTGCCGGTGTTTTTCAGAAAAGTGAGGTAATGCTGTATGAATGTAAACTATGTGGTTTCGCTGATTGCGGTAATCGTCCTCTTTTTGCTATCCTATTTGGGCGTCGCATTTCTCGGGCTTTCCGGCCTGTTCGGTATTTTTATCCCCTATGTGGCGGTGATTCTTTTTATCGTGGGGGTGATTGTCCGGGTCGTGGGTTGGGCACGGTCGCCTGTGCCGTTTCGCATCACCACCACCGGTGGCCAGCAGAAATCCATGCCATGGATTGAATCTGCACCATTAGACAATCCGACTGGGCCTGGAGGGGTCATTGTTCGCATGCTGCTGGAGGTGTTCTGTTTTCGCTCCCTGTTTCGCAATACCAAAACCAGGCTCAATGCCAATGGGCAGTTGTCTTACTCTCTTGAGAAATGGCTGTGGCTGGGTGCGATTGTTTTCCATTACTCATTTCTGGTAGTCCTCCTGCGTCATTTCCGATTTTTTCTCGAACCGGTGCCGATGTGCCTCGAATTGCTTGAAGCGCTGGACGGTTTTATCCAGGTGGGTCTTCCGGGTGTGTTGCTCTCAGGTTTTGCCTTGCTGGCGGGTGTGACCTTCCTATTTCTCAGACGAATTTTTATCGGTCAGGTCAAGTACATATCCCTCGCGTCGGATTATTTTCCGTTGTTTCTCATTTTTGGAATCGCATTTTCCGGCTTATTGATGCGCCATATCACCAAGACCGATGTGGTGGGCATCAAAGAGCTGGCCATGGGGCTCATCACCCTCAAGCCGGTGATTCCGGAAGGAATTGACCCGGTTTTTTATGTGCACCTGTTTTTTGTCAGTGTACTGCTCGCCTATTTCCCCTGGAGTAAACTCATGCACATGGCCGGTATTTTCATGAGCCCCACCCGAAATATGACGGGCAATACCCGTGCTGTGAGACATGTGAATCCATGGAACTATCCCGTAAAGGTCCATACGTATCAGGAATACGAGGACGAGTTCAGGGAGAAAATGATAGAGGCTGGTCTACCAGTGGAAAAGGAGTAACGAATGGCAGATGAAACTCTGAAACCGGATGAACTCTTATCAAAAATAGAATATCAGCCGCCGCATGCCGGGTGGATGGATATCCCGGCTCACATCCGAAAGGGGATGTACTGCTATTCGGCGAATCCCAAGAGCGTTGAATACGTCGGGATGCCGCAAGCCAGAAAGTGGAACCCCCTGGAGGACGATTGGCTGCTGCCGGACAATTGGAAAGAAATTGTTTTAAACGGCATCAGGGAGCGGCTCGATAAGTTCCGATCACTGAAGCTGTTCATGGACATCTGTGTCCGGTGCGGGGCATGTGCCGATAAATGCCATTTTTTTCTTGGTTCCGGCGATCCCAAGAACATGCCGGTACTTCGGGCTGAACTCCTGCGATCAATCTACCGAAATGAATTTACCAAGGCTGGTAAACTCATGGGGAAAATGGTAGGTGCCCGGGAGCTGACCGTCGATGTGCTCAAAGAATGGTGGTACTACTTTTTTCAATGCACCCAGTGCCGCCGCTGTTCGCTGTTTTGCCCCTACGGTATCGACACGGCCGAAATCACGCTCCTGTCGCGTGAACTTCTCAACCTGCTGGGCTTGAACATCGACTGGATAGCAACGCCGGTGGCCAACTGCTATCGGACCGGGAACCATCTGGGCATCCAACCCCATGCATTCGTGGATATGATCGAGTTTTTCGTAGACGATATCGAAGAGATTACCGGTGTCAAGGTGGAACCGGCCTTGAACGAGAAGGGGGCGGACATTTTGTTTATCACCCCGTCGGGCGATGTATTTGCCGATCCGGGCACCTATACCTGCATGGGATACCTGATGCTGTTTCATTATCTTAAAGAAAAATACGGGCTCAAAGTCACCTGGAGCACCTATGCCTCCGAAGGTGGCAACTTCGGCTCCTTTATGTCCCATGAGATGATGAAGCGGCTGAATTCCAAAATGTACGCCGAGGCCAAGCGACTGGGCGTCAAATGGATACTCGGTGGCGAATGCGGCCACATGTGGCGGGTGATCCATCAGTACATGGACACCATGAACGGGCCTGCAGACTTTCTTCAGGCGCCGGTAAATCCCATCACCGGCACCCATTTTGAAAATGCTAAAACAACCAAAATGGTGCATATTTCTGAGTTTACGGCAGATCTGATCAAACACGACAAGCTCGAACTCGACCCGAGTCGAAATGACAATATCAAGCTCACCTACCACGAT
>JAFDDL010000189.1 GCA_019310865.1 Deltaproteobacteria bacterium
CAAATCCTCATGGGGCGGCACCATTCACTTCTGGTGACCAAAAGGAATAAAATTGTAGGGATTCTCCGGTCCACCGATGTTTTCAATTGCCTATTCGATAAGATCGGCGCTTGTGGCCTTGTTTAAAAACCGCATTAAAAAATGCAATTTTTGGAACAGATAATTCAAAAAAAAGTTCCATGTTTTTCTTGGGGCCTGCCTGTATACGCTCTCTTGCATATTGGCATGCTTTATCCGTTAAAATTTATGCAGATTGTCTCCGTTCATCATGGTGATGAAGCCTACCCACCTCATGTAATACGATGAGATCCCCCATTTCTTTGGTTTGAACAGATTCGGGCACCGGTTTTCCGCATGGGCGTTGTTTTCTATATTTCGTAATTATAAACTGTTTTACTTTATAAAGTAACAATAATTACGATATTTAGTGAAAACAATAAAGCCAGATCATAACGCATCGAATTAGTTATCAATTATAACTTGGCCTCCATTTTGCACCTACGATATGGTGCGTTAGTTAAAAACCAATCCAATTAAATGTTGACGAAAAATCTCACCAAACCGTTTGGCGAGATATGGTTTCGATTTGAATGCATCTGCAAAAAGCAAATCAAACAACCTTAGAAGGAGGGCCTTATGCGACAAAAACACTTGAAGCGATCAACATTTATGTCACAATTTTCTCATTTTACTCTGTTGGTTTTATTCGCGACCCTTTTCATCCTCGGCTCGATGCGGCTATCTGTGTGTGCGGAGCCAAATCAAAAAACGGGGGAAGGAGAGGCTTATGAAGATTACATTCTTGAAGACACTGTCGTCACTGCAACCAAGCGGGAAACACGCTTGATAGATGTTGCGCAATCCATTTCCGCTTTTTCCAGCGAAGACTTGGAGGATATGGGGGCCGGGAGTTTCCAGGACATAGTAGATGCAATCGTTGGTGTGGAATTGCGCAACAATCAGGCAGGCCTGGGATCCATAACCATACGCGGCGTTTCAGACGGAGGGAGCTCCATGGACGGCCGGCAGGGCGGAACCGGATCAGCGGTGGGATTTTATCTCGATGAAATGCCGCTGACCATGGCGGCGGTTTTGCCGGATGTAAAAAGTTTCGATATGGCGCGAATTGAAGTATTGCGGGGGCCCCAGGGGACATTATACGGAGAAGGATCCATGGCCGGGACCGTCCGCCTGGTCTCAGAAAAGCCTGATTCGAAGGAATTTGCAGCTAAAACGGATCTTACCTATTCGAGCACGAAAGAGGGTGGATCAAATTATATCGCCAATGCAATGGTTAATATTCCGCTCGCCGAAGACAAGCTGGCGCTGCGCCTTGTTGGTTATTATAACGACCAATCCGGCTATATCGATTACCTGGATTACCTGACGGGGAATCTCGTTGAAAAAGATGCCAATGAGGATGAAAATATCGGCCTCCGCGCCGCCCTGCGCTTTACACCCCAGGATGAACTGGTCATTTCCGCAACTGTCCTGTTGGCTGATGCGAGTCGCGGCCCCCTCAATGACGCTACTAAAGATTTTACATACCGTGCTTCCATTGATACGAGCACGGAAGATGATCTTCTGGGTTATAATCTTACGGTTAATTACGCCTTTCCGTTTGCCGATCTTGTTTCTTCGACCTCCTATTTTGACCGGGAGCATACTGGTAATCTTGATATTTCGGATTTGCTTCCGAGTGTAAATGGTTTATTTGGATCGTTCGGCATTCCTCTTGTGGGTGGTCTTTATATGGATGAAATTGTCGAATCAAAAGCATTTTCCCAGGAAATCCGTCTGGTATCAACGGGAGATGGTCCGTTTAAATGGAATGTCGGTGCTTTTTATAAAAAGCAGGATAACGATTGGTCTTTTGAAGGCAAGTCCGTGCCGGAGACTCCCGAATCAACTTGGCTGTTTGTTTCAGGGTTTTTGTTTGACATGTACGGCATTCCCCATCCGCCAATTGGAAATTCAATTTTTACCGGCACAGAAGGTTCTGTTGAGCAATATGCCGGTTTCAGCGAGATTTCCTATGACTTTAACGACCATTTCCAATTGCTTGCCGGCGCTCGATTTTTTACTGAAGAGCGTGATACTACCAGCAATATTGGCGGTCTATTCCCCTTCTTGACGGCAGGGTTCTTACCCGGATCATATTCTTCCACCGGAGATGATAATGTCTTTAATCCAAAGGTAACCGCCTCTTACAAATTTAATGACGATGCAATGGCTTATGCCACTTTTTCCAGGGGTTTCCGAAGCGGGGGGCAGAATGACTTTTTTGCCATCGTTCCCGGGGCTGTACTGACCTATGATTCTGAAACATTGGACAATTATGAAGTCGGGCTGAAAAGTTACTGGCTGGACAAGCGCCTGTCTTTTAATATTGCAGGCTATTATATGAAATGGAAAGATCTTCAGATCGTCACGATCAGACCCCCGTCGGGAGGAGTCGCCATCGATAATGTGGGTGATGCCCATTCATCAGGAGTTGAATTTGAGATTAGAGCCCGACTATTGAAAGGGCTTGATCTTTCCGTTTCTTCCAGTTTTTCAGAAACGGAGCTTGATGATACCCTCACACGCCAACCATTCCCAGGTTCTCCAGGTGTGATACCGGATGGAACCCGTATTCCTGGAACAACAGACTTCAAATTCCACTGCGCCGCTCAATACTGGCGTTATGTGACGGATAAAATAGCCGGGTTTGCCCGGTTGAGTTACTCACATACGGGTGACTCGATCATTTGGGAGATCCACGACGATGGTTCAACGTTACCGAGTTATGATATTGTCAACGCTCGACTTGGCATCGAGACCGATCGGTGGTCTATCAGTGTCTTTGCCGATAATCTATTTGATGAGTTTATCATTCATCGATATGCCGAGAGACTTCCAACCGCCACGGACCCGGCGACGAGTTACGTGATTGGACGGCCACGGACAATCGGTTTGAACCTGAGATTTAACTTCTAGTTTGTTAGGCGCTATACCGGGTATTAGCGCCGGTATAGCGCTACAGCACTGGTAGACAATAGTAAGATTTTGAAAGTTAATACGGATTCCAACCCTGATTTATGTTATCGCCACCTGGTTGCTTTTGCATTTCCAGCCTTTGCGACGTCCTTGGTATACAACGTTACCGGCACGATCCTACCCACAATTTATGCAAAATACTACGCTGTAGACCTGGCGTTTATCGGCAGCGTTTTGATGGTTTCACGTATCTTTGATGCAATGACGGACCCGGTTATAGGGTTTTTATCGGACAGAACCAATACGTTCTTGGGTAGACGCAAGCCATGGCTTTTAGCCGGATCTGCATTATTGCCTTTCGCTGTTTATCGTTTATTTGTACCGCCCGACACCGGCTCCGGCATGCACTTTATGGTCTGGTTTGTTCTGCTCTATCTGTTTCTCACCATTATTGAGATTCCTTCTCTGGCTTGGTTGGCGGAAATTACCAGAAATTATCGGATTCGCTCTCGAGTTGTTGGTTTTCGGATCGCATTTTACAATGCCGGAGGCCTGCTATTTGCGCTCTTGCCCTTGCTCCCCATATTTGAAACCAATGAAATGACACCGGCCGTCATGAAAGCCCTGGCCTTGATTATCATGGTGTTACTGCCTGTCTTGACTCTGATTGCTGTTGTCTTTGCTCCCCAAGGAAAACCGGTTTCGACCAAAGCTTCCGGTACCATGCGGACACTCCTTCGAGACATGTCCGGGAACAAACCCTTTTTGATTTTCAGCATCGCTTTCCTGTTCATCGGGCTTGCCCAAGGTATGCAACAAGTCTTGGGAATACTTTATTTTGAAACCTATCTGAAGATCGGTAACATATTTCCCATAATATTGTCTGTCATGTTTCTAACACAATTTCTTTCCATTCCGGTGTGGTTAAGATTAATGAACAACTTCGGCCGGCATCGGGCCTTAGCCGTGGGAAGTGCGCTGTCCGTTATTGTGTCAATTGGGTTATCATTTCTGAAACCCAACCCATCTTATTTCTTGTTTTTTATCATTTGGGTCAGCATGATTTTCCTGATGGCTTCAGTTTTCTTGGCCCCACCTGCAATCATGGGAGATATAATCGACTACGACACGCTGAATTCCGGCCGTGACCAAGGCGCCCAATATTATGCGGTCTATAATATGATCGTAAAGTTCAACAACGGGATTGGGGGCGGGTTGGGGTTTTTCATAGTGGATATGTTCGACTACGACGTCAGTGCGGATGTCCACAATGCCGCATCAACGATGGGGATCATAATCGCCGTGGTTATCGTTCCCAGTATTCTTTATTTCATTGGTGCAATGATTTTGTGGCGCTTCCCAATTGATGAACGTAAGCAAGGCATCATTCGCCGAGGGATCGAGAGGCGTTTACAGAATGCTCAGTTGGTGTTGAAGCAGGGTTAACGCTGATTTTTAGCTGCTCCCACTGACCATCGGTTATTCTCGCCGGAGGTCTGGGTTAATGTGAAAGGAAAAAGAAATGAATAAATGGATGTCCGACAAAGCCGACGCCATACTTCAGGATGCCGTTGTCTGTGACATGCTGGTACCGGCGTCGCCGTGCCAGCCGGACATGGGGCGCGGATACCCGGAGTTTTTGGACCGTATGATTGATCATGGGATCAACTTTGCTTCCTTGACGGTATATGGGGATTATCCGTCCATCGAGGACCATTTCAGATGGGTGGCGCGGGGACGGGATTATTTTTACAAACGATCCGACAAATTCGTTCTGGTTGATACGGCAGATGACATCCTGCGTGCCAAGGCCGAAGGAAAACTGGCCGTCAACTTCAACTTCCAGGGCACCAACGCATTGTTCGGCGAACTCGCCATGGTCGAGTCCTACCGGAAACTGGGCGTCGGTCACATGCTGTTTGCCTATAACCAGCGAAACCTCATGGCAGACGGTTGCCACGAACGCACCGACGCCGGGCTGAGCCGGGCGGGCGTCAACTTGGTCAAGGAGATGAACCGCGTCGGCATGATCATCGACGGCACCCATACCGGCTATCGTTCCACCATGGAGATGATGGAGATGTCCACGGATCCGGTCATCTTTTCCCACTCCAATCCCAAGGCCCTGTATCAACACGACCGCAACATCACCGACGATCAGATCCAGGCCTGTGCGGCCACGGGCGGCGTTATCGGAATTAACGGTCTCGGTTGTTTTCTGAGTGAAAACATGGGGGACGTCTCGGCTGAGCTTTTCGTGAAACATATGGATTACGTCGTCCAGCTGGTGGGTCCGGATCATGTCGGTCTGGGCATGGATTATGTGCACGATGCCGAACCGATGCAGGTGCACCACGAGCAGTTTCCGGAAACCTGGCCGCCGGAGCTGGGCTACGGCGATCCCAGGGATTGGCGTTTCATGCCACCGGAAAGTGTGCCGGCCGTCGTCGAGGGGCTCATTGAGCGCGGGTATTCAGAAACAGAAATTCGCGGTATGCTGGGAGAAAACTGGATCAGAATAATGCGCCGGGTCTGGAAATAGGATAATTAATTAAAGCCTGTAAACACGTCTGGAGATGAACGACTCATGGCTCAAACAACGGATTTTGACTTAATCATTCAGAACGGAAAAGTGGTTGACGGGAGTGGGAACCCCTGGTTCGCAGCCGATATCGGGATTCGCCAGGGAAGGATTGCGACCATCGGGGATCTCGCCGATTGTGATGCAGCCAGTACCATTGATGCCACAGATCGGATTGTCAGTCCCGGATTTATCGATATTCATAATCACTCGGATTTTACCATTTTGGCCGGCCCGCAAGCCCACAGCCAAGTCACCCAGGGTGTGACTACTATGGTTGTTGGAAATTGTGGTACTTCGGCTGCACCTTGGAATACGGCCATTGCAGAGACCATCGGTTTGATGGAATCGGAAATCGCGATCCAAAAGATTTCCGAATTGGGTATCAAATGGGAAAGCTACTCGGAATATCTGCAGCAAGTGGAAAAACGCGGATGTGCTGCCAACATCGCGACCCTGGTCGGCCACAACAATGTCAGAACGGCTGTACTTGGTTGGGATAGCAAAGCGCCGGATGAGAAAGAGTTAAAAAAAATGCAGGCGTATGTGGCGGAAGCCATGGAGGCGGGTGCATTCGGCATTTCCTTTGGTCTCTTTTATCCCCCCGGTTTTTTTGCCGGAATCGACGAAGTGATCGGGGTTGCGAAAACGGCGGGGGAATATGGTGGATTCTTTTCCATTCACATAAGAGACGAAAGGAATCCGGATCGATTTAAATGGTCCGTGCGAGAAGCCATTGAAATCGGGAAGAAGGCGAACCTGCCTGTTCAAATCAGCCATCTGGAGGCCCATTATCCGAATTGGGGTATGCAGACCGAGGTTTTAAACATTATCGAAGAAGCCAGAGACAGTGGCGTGGATGTTACCTGCGATTCTCCGGCTTACCTTATGGCGACAAGCTATCTATCGGTGACGGTTCCCGATTGGGCCAAGGATGGCGGTTTTAAAAAAATGTTGGAGAGGCTCAAAGACCCCGGTACACGAAAAAAAATTATGGATTATCTCATTGAAGAAAAATTTGCCGCCATTGAATTTTTTCTTTCCGGGAATTGGGACAAAGTCTGGTTGAGCGAAAGTCAAATAAATCCTGAGTACTCGGGCAAAAACATGGGTGAAATCGCTGAACTGAGGGGTGTGGCGCCAACCTTCGATATTGCTTTCGATTTGCTGATCGAAGAGGGTAGAGATATGATGGTTCACGCTCAACTGCACAACGAAGATGAAATACGAAAGGTGATTGCACACCCGCTTTGCATGCTGGAGTCGGATGCCGAAGTTTCCGTTTCCACTTCCGGAATGGAGAATCCAAGAGTATTCG
>JAFDDL010000190.1 GCA_019310865.1 Deltaproteobacteria bacterium
CCCACCTGGCGGCGTTACGAAAATACAGAATATCCTGATATTCTTTAATTTTCGTGCCTTGCCAGCTGGGCGCCTCAACACCTAAAATTGTGAATTAATTTTTGCGCGAACCCTTAGCGGAGCCCATTCATGGACAAAGATCGGCCCTCAATTAAAACTAAGAAGCAAAACAGGCTGGGTCAACACCTACTGAAAACCGGCACGATCACATCGGATCATTTGCAGGAAGGACTGAAACGCCAATCCCAGATCGGCGGCAAATTGGGCAGCAGCCTGATCGAGATGGGGTTCATCGCCGTTGAGGACCTGCTGGCGTTTCTCAGCAGCAAATTCGGCGTTCCGGGAATCAATCTGTTTTCCGTAAACATCGGAGCGGAGGTGCTGGCGCTTGTGCCCATAGATAAAATGAATGGTCTGAAGATTCTACCGATTTCAACGGACGCCGCCTCCATTACCCTGGCCATGGCGGATCCACTGGCGCTTGATGCAGTGGGCGACCTGCAATTCAACCTGGGCAAAAAGGTCAAACCGGTGGTAGCACCCGACTTTATGATCCAAGCCGCCCTACAGGTTATCATGGCCAATCCCGATTCCCCCTTTGTCGGTGCAACCCTTGCCGGTATTATTGAAATTGGACGGGGCGAAAAACTGCCCAGTTTGAAGATGCTGCTTCAATACATGATAAAATGCGGTGCCAACGATATGCTGCTGACCACCGGTACCCCACCCTCGGTAAAAATCAGCAACAAGCTCAAACGATTGTCCATACCGGCTCTGACCCCGGCAGACTGCGAGCGCTATGCCCGGGACCTGCTTCCGTTTAAGGAATGGGAAGTCTTTTCAAAAAAAACCGATCATGGCCTCGGCATTTCTTTTCCGGGTATCGGCCGATTCAGAGTGACCTTATACCGGCAAAGAGACGCCATCGCTGCGGCAATTCGGCCGATTAGTGAAACAATACCCTCGCTTGAAAAGCTCAACCTGCCGAATTGGATCGCGGATTTTGCCCTGAGACCCAATGGCCTGGTACTGGTATCCGGTCCGGCCGGGCATGGGAAATCGACCACCCTGTCGGCAATGATCGATATTATCAACCGCCAAAGAGGATGTAATATCGTCACGTTGGAAGATCCCATCGAGTATCTTCACAAGCATAAAAAGAGCAACGTCAATCAGCGGGAAATCGGAAGGGATGTGGCATCATTTTCAGAAGGAATGCGTCATGTCCTGCGTCAAGCCCCGGATGTCATTGTGGTTGGTGAGATGCGCGACCGTGAAACATTTGAAATCGCCTTACGCGCTGCCAGCTCCGGCCACCTGATTCTCAGTACGGTGCACTCGGACAATGCCACATCCATCTTCGAGCGGGTAGTCAACATGTTTGAACCCCACGAGCAGGGTATCGTCAGAATGATGCTGGCCGACTCGTTTCTACTATCCCTGTCCCAGCGGCTCGTTCCGCTGAAAACCGGCCAGGGACGGATATTGGCCCTGGAAAAGCTCACCAACACCAGTCGGGTTAAAAAAATGATCCGCGAGGAAAAAACCCATCAAATTCGATCACAAATGCAGGCCGGCGGCCAGGATTTCATCCCCTTGGATATTTCTCTGGCCGAACTGGTCAAAAAAGGATTGATCGAGAAAACGGCCGGCCTGCTCTTTTGCGAAGACCAACGGCTGTATGACGAGCTAGTGGAGAAAGTCTAATGGCGGACATTTACACATGTAAAGATTCGAATATCAACGCCCGCGAGTGGAGGCAAAGATGAAGACATTAAAAGGACTCAGGGAATATATAGATAACAGTTATGAATTATCCGTTTTTGACACGGCTCGGGAAAGCGATCAGCTGTGGTCCTTTCATCTTCATGGTCGCCGACTATTAACTGCAAAAATTCAAAAAATTTTTACATATGACGTGAAACTAGTCGATGCGACAGGCACCGAGGAGATCGTTCCCAAAGTCCATGTCAAATTTCTCTATCCGAAAGAATACGGCGAATCGATAGACAAGTTGCTCAAAGTCAATAAAAAGGTGGCGACGCTGAGAATGGATCCGCTGTTTTCACCGCATCTTCGCCATTTTGTTAAAAACAAATCCCTCTTCCCCCTGATGATGGAAAAGCAGGTTCTCTTTTTTACGACCCTTGAGGGGGATGTCATTCGGGGGCTCGTGGCCGGATTTTCCCGATTCGATATTCAGATAAGCCTAAAGGGCCCCATACCGATAACAATCCTGCGTCACAGCATCTATGATATCCGGGATAAAAAAGACCACTGCTATTTGAAGTCATACCAGGAAACCCACCGAGACTGGCAAAGAAGCGAACTGTTTCAAGACGGTTAATCTATCAACTACCGCAACAGCAAATCACCCCGGATAGACCAGCGGTAATCGTATGCCTCAAATCGTATCGGTAATCTCGTCACCTTTTTTTAGGGCCACCTGCTGGGCGCGATAAATGTGATTCAGGGCGTGGACAAGTGCCCGTGCGGAGCTTTCGATAATATCGGTGGCCAGACCCATGCCGTGATAAATCTTCCCGTTGTAGCTCATCATGACATCCACCTGGCCCAAGGCGTCCTTACCCTGGGATTTGGCTGTGATTTTGTACTCCTTGAGCAGCACATCATATCCGACAATTTTATAGATGGACTGGAAAACCGCATCCACCGGACCGTTTCCGATGGCCGATTCGCACAGGATCTCATCGTCCACCTTCAATTTCACCACAGCTGCTGCGGTAATGTTCACACCGGAATGCACGCTCAAATATTCCAGAGAGAAATGGGTCGGCTCATCCTTTAAATTGCTGAAAAAAACCAGGGCCTCCAGGTCGTAGTCATAAACATGGCCCTTGTGGTCCGCAAGTGTCAGGAAAGAATCGTAAAAGTCATCCATGTTATAATCGTCTTCGCCATAGCCGAGCACATCCAATCTATGCTTGACCACATGCCTGCCGCTGCGGGATGTCAGGTTCAATATGGTATCCGGAACGCCCACCGATTGCGGCGTCATGATTTCATAGGTCCTCATATCCTTTAAAACGCCGTCCTGGTGAATACCCGACGAGTGGCTGAATGCGTTGTTGCCGACAATGGCCTTGTTCGGTTGAATCGGCATATTGCACAGCTGGCTGACAAGCTGGGACGTGCGGTATATTTCTTTGGTGTTGATATTGGTTGAAACCGACATGAGATCCTTGCGAGTCGCCAAAATCATGGCCACCTCTTCCAGGGAGCAGTTACCGGCCCGCTCGCCGATTCCATTGACGGTGCATTCGATCTGGCGCGCGCCTTTTTGCACGGCCACAATGGAGTTGGCCACCGCCAGGCCCAGATCATTGTGGCAATGAACCGATATAATGGCCTTATCGATATTGGGAACGCGGTTAAAAAGCTGCTCGATAATGCCGCCGAACTCCCACGGGATCGTGTACCCCACCGTGTCGGGGATGTTAACCGTGGTGGCGCCGGCGTCAATGGTAGCTTCCACCATCCGGCAAAGATAGTCGATGGGGGTTCGCCCCGCGTCTTCACAGGAAAATTCCACATCATCCGTAAATTTGCGGGCATGACGCACGGCCGAAACCGCCATATCCAACACCGCATCCTGGCTCTTTTTCAACTTGCTGTCCAGGTGGATGGTCGAGGTGGCGATGAAGGTATGAATGCGAAAGTCACCGGCAGGTTTCAAGCTCTCGGCACAGGCATCGATATCCTCCTCCAGGGTTCGGGCAAGGCCGCAGACCCGGCAGTTTTTTACGTTCTCGGCAATGGTTTTGACGGACTCGAAATCCCCCGGGGACGAAATCGGAAATCCGGCCTCGAGAACGTCCACCCCCAGCCGGTCCAGGGACCGGGCAATTTTAATTTTTTCCCGAACGGTCAAGCTCGCTGGCAGGGCCTGTTCGCCATCGCGCAAAGTTGTGTCAAAAATTCTTACGGTGTCTGACATGTTGTGCTCCTTTTTCTGGTGTGCGGTGCGGCAGGGGCCAAAACAAAAACCCCGTGCCATTCTGCACGGGGTTTTTGTTTCAGCCTGATTCTAATCCAACAGACTCACCCGCGCAGACGAACTGCGAGGAGACCAAGAAGGAGTAGAAATAGGTTGAACGTATTTGATTTCATTTAAAAATTGGATTCCCAAATCACGTTTCTAATGATGTCAAAAACCATAAACCATATGAAATCATGCTGTCAAGGAAAAAAACTCTCCAAAAGTCAACCGGTTAAAGTAGTGCCTATCCAGAATTGGTAGCCCGGAGTCCCGGGATGCCGGTTGTGGATGGGTACTGAGCAAAAAGACCTTGACATTGGACATCTAATGGGGCACTACTAGCCCACTAACGATCAAAGAAACCGACTATCATGAGCGACAACATGACCATTTTCGGCATTATTAGCATTATTATCAGCCTCGCAGTGATCGGTATTATTCACTGCGGGGACAGCGGTTGATAATGGCCTGAATTAGATAGATCAGTTTAAAATCCGTTATCAACCCTGCGTTGATAACGGATTTTTTTTTGCGCCGGCTCCCGGGGCGCGTAATTCCAGTTGGTAAGGGAAAACTCGACCATGAAACCGATATTATTATACGATACCACCTTACGAGACGGCACCCAGGGGGAAAACATCAACTTTTCCGCTGAAGAGAAAATCAAAATTGCGTTGCGGCTCGATCAAATTGGTATCCACTATATTGAAGGCGGTTGGCCTGGCTCCAACCCACGCGACATGCGTTTCTTTGAACTGGCCCGGCAAACGAAGTTCAAGCAGGCACGCATCGCGGCGTTTTGCGCAACACGAAGACCTGGCATCCTTGCCTTTGAAGACCCGAGCCTGAAGGCAGCACTGGACTGCAAAACACCGGTGGTGACCGTTTTCGGAAAAACCTGGGACCTTCACGTGGAAAAGATCATGGACAATACCCTGGAAGAAAATTTGAACATGATCCGTGAATCGGTCTGCTTTTTCAAAGAGCGGGGCCGGGAAGTCATATACGACGCCGAGCATTTTTTCGACGGTTTCAAGGAAAACCCGGAATATGCCCTTCGAACATTATTTGCCGCCAAAGAAGCCGGTGCTGACCTGATAGTGCTATGCGACACCAACGGCGGCACCCTGCATCACGACCTTGAATCGGTGTTTCGACAGACGCATCCGGAAATATCACAACATGGCGAAACAGACGTGCGGCTGGGCATTCATGCCCACAACGACTGCGGCCTGGCCGTGGCAAACAGCATTTCTGCGGTTCACGCCGGCGCCCAGATGATCCAGGGAACCATCAATGGCTACGGCGAACGCTGCGGCAATGCGGATCTTACATCGATTATCCCCATCCTTCAGACAAAGATGGATCGCCCCTGTGTAAAGCAGGAACAGCTTTCAGAATTAAAAAAACTATCGCGATTTGTCAGTGAGACGGCCAATATGACCCCAAATAATGCCCGGCCGTTTGTGGGCCACAGCGCATTTGCCCATAAGGGCGGTATCCATGTCAGCGCGGTAATGAAGCAACCCCGGGCCTATGAGCACATGGATCCGGGACTTGTGGGCAACAGAAGACGGGTCCTGGTATCCGACCTTTCCGGCAAAAGCAATATCGAGTACAAAGCCGAAGAACTCGGCATCCCTTTGGATAACGGTTACGACAGCAAGCAAATCGTTTCGGAAATTAAAAACCTGGAGCAGGAAGGTTACCAGTTCGATGTGGCGGAAGGCTCCTTGAAGATCTTGTTTGAAAAATACACGGAGCGCTTCAAGCCGTTGTTCAAGCTGGAAAATTATCGCATCTCCATGGAAAAGGACAAGGACAACAACTGCTGGGCCCACGCCACGGTAAAGGTATCGGTGGGAGACCGAACGGAGCTCACAGCCGCAGAGGGCCACGGACCGGTCAATGCCCTGGATAACGCCATGCGAAAAGTCCTCAACAAGTTCTATCCGGGTCTTGACGCCATGCGTCTGGTGGATTTTAAAGTTCGGGTCATCGACGGCCGCGATGCCACGGCCGCAAAGGTCCGGGTCATCATCGACTCCAGGGACCACGAACACATCTGGAGCACCATCGGTGTTTCCACCGATATCATCGAAGCCAGCTGGAAGGCCCTGTCCGACAGCTTCCAGTATAAACTGTCAAAGGACTGCGCTGGGCAATCCGGCACCGGGACGCATTGTCAGAAAGAATAAGTGCTCAGTGCTGAATGTTAAGTCGTGGAATTTTGACGATTTGTAAGGGAAAACCTTTACTTAGCACCCAGCACTGAGCACTCAGCACTGCTATTTTTCCGGTTTTGCCGGATTAGGGATGGATCGCCTCATTGACGGTGGTCTGCTGATTAACGTTGATTTTTTCTAGAACCAGCATGGTTTTTTTCATGTAGCCAATGCCGTTTTTCTGTTCCACATCGAGACGGTAGTCCCCCGAAAGGCGAAATACGCCCCATTGATCGGTCTGCATGCCCGTTTCGTGTATGTGGGCCGCAGCCGCTTCAGGGCTTTCAAACGCCACACCGCCGGCTATGAGGCCCCATAATATGGGACCGAATTTTAATACCACACGTCCCTTTTCCAGCCCCCGGTCATAGTGGTGGTCGCCAATGGCGTATGCCGGTGCCTTTGTGTTTCGGCGGATGACCGGTTCAGAAGCCTTTTTAAACTGCCACAGCCCGATCATCAGGATGAACATGAGGGTCAGGATCGATGCTTGAAAATGTTTGTTGCCCATAAAAAACCCTGGCTCTTTGGGCTCGCACAGAAATAAATTCACAATTTTAGGTGTTGAGGCGCCCACATGGCAAGGCACGAAAATTAAAGAATATCAGGATATTCTGTATTTTCGTAACGCCGCCAGGTGGGATGCA
>JAFDDL010000191.1 GCA_019310865.1 Deltaproteobacteria bacterium
GATATCTGCGTTACGCGAAAAATTTTATCCTCGGAATATCAACCATATGCCTGTGGTAAAATTTTTCGCAAGCCTTGATCTCAACCAAATTTGCCTATTTCTGGATGGACACTATTTGGTGAGTGTTGCCGATTGTGGGAGCTGCCACGAAATTCGATTGATTCATGCCGCATCGTGAATTATATTATCTGAATGAAATCAACCCAATCAGATGAAACGTCACAAAACGTAACGGAGATTATTCTCGAAAGTGTTTCAGACGGCGTGTTCACCGTTGATCACAAGTGGCGCATCACGTCATTTAACCGCGCGGCTGAGGAAATCACCGGCATTTCCCGCACCGAAGCCATCGGCAGATACTGCTGGGAGGTCTTTCGATCCAATATGTGCGAAGGTGACTGCGGGTTGCGGCGCACCATGAGAGAAGGCAAATCCATCGTCAACACATCCACCTATATTGTCAACAGCGAAAAAAAACGAATCCCGATTATTGCCTCCACATCCATCTTGAAGGATGAAAAGGGCAACAAGATGGGAGGTGTTGAAATTTTCAGGGATTTGAGCCTGGTTGAAGAACTTCGTAAGGAACTCGATTCCCGCTTTCAGGTGGGCGACATGGTGAGTCGAAGCCCGTCCATGAGAAAAATATTCAAGCTGCTGCCCCAGGTTGCGGAAAGTGACAGTACGATTCTCATCGATGGAGAGACCGGAACCGGAAAGGAACTCCTGGCCCGGGCGATTCACAATCAAAGCCCACGAAAAAACCGGTCATTTGTCGCCATCAACTGTGGTGCGCTGCCGGACACGCTTTTGGAATCAGAGCTTTTTGGGTACAAGGCCGGCGCCTTTACCCATGCCGTGAAGGACAAGCCCGGACTCTTTGCCCTTGCGGATGGCGGCACCATTCTGCTCGATGAGATCGGTGACGTCAGCGCCGCTTTCCAAGTGCGACTGCTGCGTGTGCTCCAGGAACGCGAATTCCAGCCCCTGGGTGGGGTTAAACCCGTCAAAGTGAATATCCGCGTTATTGCCGCGACGAACAAGGATCTTTCCAGCATGGTGGACAGCGGTCAATTCAGGGGCGATCTTTTTTATCGTATCAATGTCGTGCGGCTCTCACTACCACCGCTTCGAGACCGCCGCGAGGATATCCCGCTTCTCACGGATCGATTCATCGCAAGAATGAACAGACTGCACGGCAAGGCCATCACCGGCATCGACCCGAAAGCAGTCGGCCTTCTCATGGCCCATTCGTATCCGGGCAACATTCGGGAGCTGGAAAATATGATTGAACACGCCTTTGTACTTTGTGCAAACGGTATGATTCAACCCTGGCATTTGCCCGGCCCCTTGCATCTGGAGCCCAGGCCTTCGGCAACGCTGAACACAATGGATGAAATCCTGGCGTCAGCCGAAACCCAGGCCATTATGGATGCGCTAAAGCGCAATAACTACAACCGTCAGGAAGCCGCCCGGGATCTTGGCCTTCACAAGAGCACATTATTTAGAAAGATTAAAAAACTGGGGGTCACCCTTCCCGAAATCGATGGCCGCTCCATGGCCCCGGACCCGCCATAATGTTTACCCGGCTGTCGGTGCGAACCCTATCGGTTCGTTTTCCGTAAGGTTCCACACACCACAGGGGCAGGCCTGGGCACAGAATCCACATCCGATACACCGGCTTGAATCCACACAATATTCATATGCATCGCCATCCAGCTCACGTTTTGAGATGGCGGATTCCGGGCAAATGGTTATGCAGACCCCACAGTCCCGGCAAGCGCCACAGGAGGCGCATTGTCCGCCGCAATGCTCAAGGCTTTCAAATTCGCGGATTCGCGGATCGAAATATTCCAGCGTGACCCGTTTTTGATCGATCATGGGTAGTATTTGCACGACCGGTGATTTTCCCGAAAGAAGCGTATTGATCGCCTTGGCGGCTTTCAATCCGGACCCGATGGCATCCGTCAGCAAACCGGGCTTTACCGCATCACCGATGGCAAATATTTTTGGATCCGTCGTCTGAAAATGTGCATTGACCTTGATAAAACCCCGATCAGATTCAACCTCAGGGGGCATGAAGGAAAGATCCGGCTGATCGCCAATGGAGATAATGATGGTGTCTGCCGGAATGATTTCACCATTGCGAAGCACCACCGCCTCGTCCGTCACTTTTTGCGTAAAGACCGGCCAGCGAAAAACAGCCCCCACCGCTTCGGCCGCATCCCGTTCCGCGCCGAATGAGGCGGGTTCCTGGACGTCGATGAGGGTGATTTTCCGCGCGCCCAGTCGTGATGCTTCGGTTGCCGCATCGCACCCCACATTTCCAGCCCCGATAACGACAACGCGCTCTCCAACGGTCACGTTGCCATGCTTGGCTTTGGCAAGAAATGTCAGCGCCGGAATCATTCGATCCGATCCGGGAATCGGCAGCGTTCGAGGACTTTGAGCACCCACAGCGAAGACAATATAATCATAATCTTCACGCAGTTCCTGGACGTCCGACTGGGTCAGTTCCTGTTGCAGATGGACCTGGGGAAGTACCTTTGCGGCTCTTTCAAGTTCTGCTTCCACGACATCGCGAGGCAGTCTGCTATCGGGGATCACGGTTGCGATTTTACCGCCAAGAATCGGCGACATGTCGTAGATGACGGCTTCATGGCCGTTTTGGCGAAGCTGCCAGGCCACTGAGATTCCGGATGCACCACCGCCGATGACCGCAATGCGTTTGCCGGACAGGGGGGGCAGGCTGGGAACACCGGCATCGATACTTGCCTTGCCCAGGCGAGTTGTGTCCACCGGGGCCAGGGTACCGTCTTGCCGGGTACAGTCGGCCATGCACAGGTTTGGGCATAGATAGCCGCATACGGATGCCGGGAAGGGCGTATAGGCAAGTGCCAGATCAACCGCTTCGTCCACCCGGCCTTCCCGGATCAGGCGCCAACGCTGGTGGACGGGAATGCCGGTCGGACAGGCGCTTTCACAGGGAGCGGTGTATTTTTTATCCTCCCATACCGGAACGAAGCGTCGCATCTCATCGGTCGTAATCAATGGTATCGGGCTTCGATCAATTTCCATCAAGTCTCCGATAATCCCGCCTTTACCCAGTTCCGCCTCCCATACCTCGGAGCGAAATGCGGCCATATCGCGCCTGGGTTGTCGCATTTTTTCCGCCGGTGTTCGGGCTGTCAACAGCTGCCATTGCTCCGGAAGCGACAGCTCATCGAAAAGCTCCTGCCGGCCAAGCTTGTTGAGAAAAAGCTTTAAGTTTTTCTGGAGCCATTCCAGGTCGTCATCGCCAAGGGGAACCCGTTTTGCATCCACCTGACTGAAGCCGGTGTGGGGTCCGCGGAAAAAAACCTTGCCGCCCACCATTCCCACCAGTGGCCGGTAACCGAGCACATTTTCGGGTGTTTGAGATTCAAAACCGCAAACAACGGCGACACCACCGGCCATGAACTCGCCGAAATAATCCCCGGCTGAACCGAGCACCCACAGCTCCGGTGGCGAAAAACGCGGATTGTGCTTGGTCATGGTCATCCCACGGGCTCCAATATTGCCCGATATAAACACCTTTCCCTGGGCCATACCGTTGGCCGTACCGTTGGCGGCGTTGCCATGGACGACAATCTCTGCGCCCCCATTGAGCCAGCCCACATCGTCCGATGCGGGCCCGAGCACCTCGATGTGCGTGTTGGGAAATCCGAATGAACCGACCCGCTGACCGGAATAGCCCAGGATCTTAATCTTCACCGGTTCATCGTTGGCCTTCCAGAGCCGACCACCGATACCGTGCTGTCCGTAAGCGCGCACTTCGATTCGGCGATACCCCATGGAGACGGCCATCTGAATCTGCTCCTCCAGCAGCCGTGAGCTGAGACGCTCGTCGCGCACCTTCCCGAGTATGTTATGATATCCTTTGTCACTCATAATCTTTGCCCTTTATACCACATACTTGATGTCAAGCCGTTTGGCAGCGTCCGCGTCATCGATTCCCAATGCATCGGACATGCCGATAGGAAGCGAGGTGGAGCGTCCCAGGGGCGCGATTATTTTCTTCAGCTCCGTATCGAAACTCAGGAAAACATCCACCACACGCTCGGCCACGTCCGCCACATCGAGGCGGCGATAGATCCGGGGATCCTGGCTCGTGATGCCCTTGGGACATAAACCGATATTACAGATATTGCATCGGTCCTGTTCGGAACCCAGACAACCGGCGGCGGCCTGCATGATGTACTTCCCGACCTGAATACCGCCGGCACCCAGCATGATCAATGCCGCGGCGTTGGCGGCCAGGTTCCCGGCCTTTCCCACGCCGCCGCCGGCAAACAGCGGCAGTTCGTTCTGTCGACCGATTCTCGTCAGGGTCAGATAGGCATCTCGAATATTGCTCGCAATGGGATGGCCCATGAAGTTCATGGACACATTGTAGGCAGCCCCGGTGCCGCCATCCTCACCGTCGATGGCCAGCGCGGCGGCATAGGGGTTGCGGGTTAAATTGTTCAAGACCGCCATGGCGGTTGAAGTCGCCGAGATCTTCGGATATACCGGTACCCGAAATCCCCAGGCCATGGACATGCTCTGGATCATTTTGGCCACGGATTCCTCGATGGAATACTTGGTCTGGTGGGTGGGAGGACTGGGCAGATTGATCCCCTGGGGAACGCCGCGGATGGCGGCGATAAGCTTGTTAACCTTATACCACATGAGCAGCCCCCCGTCTCCGGGCTTCGCGCCCTGGCCGTATTTGATCTCCACCGCGCAGGGATCTTCCTTCATGTGCGGAATGGCGTGGATAATTTCATCCCAGCCGAAGTATCCGCTGGCGATTTGTAAAATCACATATTTCAAAAATCGCGATCGAAGCAGACGCGGGGGGCAGCCGCCCTCGCCGGTGGAGATGCGAACCGGCATCCCCATTTCTTCATTAAGATAGGTGACGCCAAGCTGAAGCCCTTCCCACATGTTGGGTGACAGAGCCCCAAAACTCATGCCACCGATCATCAGCGGATAAATTTCACGGATGGGCGGTATCCAGCCGTTTTCGCGTTGAAATTTAAGCGATTGCTCAGGGGGTAGGATTCGTCCCAGAAGCGTTTTTAGTTCGAATTCATGCCTGCCGGCATCCAGGGCCGGGTCGGTGAGCATCGAAATGCGGATAAACTTGATTCGGTCCAGCAGGCCAACCGAGCTGTTTCGCCGACCGCCCCGGCGACGTGGTTGTCCGCCGCGGTCCATGTGAAACCGGAGTTTGTCGGTTTCATCGGTTCGCGCCGGCAGGATGGCATTGTTGGGGCAGACCATGTTGCACATACCGCAACCGATGCATCGGTAGGCTGGGTCGGTTCTTTGACGGATGCCGTAATATATTTGAAATTCGTTTGCCGACTGATCCGGTTGACCAACGGGCGTCAGAACGTTGCGCTTCCGAAACACGCCAAGCTCTATGGCATTTACCGGACAAACAGCGGTGCATTGACCGCAGAGGGTGCATTTGTCTTTATGCCACAGAATCTGCCAGGGCAGATCCTTAATGCTCAATGTGGCAGGGGTAATGGGTCGTTTTGGGAACATTTGACAACCTCCTTCCGATCCGGTGTCACCATGACGGTATCGAGATACATGGGCTGAAAATCCTTGCTCTTGTCGCGATTGGGAATGGCCGCATCCAGGCCGCAGATTTCCGACGAGAAGGCGAACAAACCCGGACGGCCGCCCACGACACCGGGTCGGAGTTTTTTTCGGTCCTGCACCATAAAAAGCGTGCTGTCGGGCATGGACCCAATGACACAATTGGGGCCATCGATGATCAGGTGCCGAAGGGTGTACTTGAGCTGTCGCAAAAAATCACTGTCGGGGTGCAGGGCAAGGTCATTGTCCTGAAGTGGCGTGATCACATGCTTGTAAAACGACAGGTCCAGGGAAAGATGCTTGACCGCGTAATGCAGAATGTGGGTAAACACCTCGGAATCCGATTGATAGCCCGTGTATCCGGCATGTCCGCGCGACTCTAAGAATTTTCGAATCGGTATGAAAGCCGTGTTTTCTCCATTGGTCATGGTGGAAAAGCCCTGAATGAAAAATGGATGGCACGCGTACAGATTGATCGCGTAATTGGTGTTCTGGCGTCCCTGAGCCATAATTACCCGCGCCTTGAGTTCCTTTCGATCCAGATTCAGGTATTTTGCCACCTGCATGGGATCACCGATTTCCTTGATCATGATCACATCCGGCCAGAAGGAGTAGACAATCATGTCCTGTTTTTCCTGGCCCATTTTTCGCAGTTTCAACCGAATATCCAGCAGTCGGGACTCGGTTTCGCTCGGGTCCATTTCCTCCCATTCTTCGGGCAGTTCATAGGCTCGAATCAGGTACACATCCCGTTTGGGAACGCCTGGGGGTTGTTTCTTGGGGATCTTAATGGAGATTTTATACTTGGTCATGAACCCCACGTCCATCATGAATGCGTCCAGGCGCTTTAAGCCGCTGTCTGAAAAAATACCGGACAAGATGGGAGCCGACTTGAGATCCTCAAACGGACCGGAAAGATCCCGAAGCATCAGGCCCACCCCGGATCCGTCATGCCCCTCCTGCATCACCGTCATGGAATCAATGGCGATCATGGGGGAAATGGGCTCATCGCTGGTAATGGCAAATAAACGGCACACAATGTCTCCTCTCTATTAACATGTTTCTGGTATAGGATTTAATGCGGGGGGGCCTTCCCTAGAGGGCAAAAAAAGGCGCCCACCTCTCCTGAGGTCAAGACGCCTTTGTCTTTCACTGATATCATTCACACGCCGTTGTGTGGATGAGGGAACCGTCAAATATCCTATTATATTATCGAAATTTGATTTTTTGTCAA
>JAFDDL010000192.1 GCA_019310865.1 Deltaproteobacteria bacterium
CTGTGTCCCCATTTTCATATTCCGCTGCAGAGTGCCGATGACGATATTCTAAAACGGATGGGCCGACCATACACCGCCGACTTTTTCGCGCAGCGCGTCCGCAAGATTCACCAACGCCTTGCACACGCAGCCATCGGTGCGGATGTACTGATCGGCTTTCCAGGTGAGTCGGACGCAGCGTTTCAAAACACGATCGTCCTGATCGAATCGTTACCATTAACCTATTTACACGTATTTCCCTTTTCGCCGCGAACGGGAACGCCGGCCGAGCACATGCCGAATCAGGTGCCGGTTTCCGTGGTAAAAGAACGCTGCCGGCAGATTCGCGAACTGGGAGTCAATAAAAAGCGGCAATTTTATGATCGGTTTGTTGGAAAACAGGTGAACGTGTTGCTGGAGGCAAAGCGCGACAAGGCCTCCGGATTGATCAAAGGGCAAACGGCAAACTACATTCCGATTCTGGTGGATGGCAGCCTCGCCGAAGCGAACACAATCGTTTCGGTGAAAATTGAAAAACGCCTGGGTGACCGGGGGATGCTGGGCGGCAGGTCATGATTGGCTTAGACCCTTTATCAGAAACAAACACGCAGGAAAACGAAGATTCCGAAAGCGTGCATCATGTGAGAAGATCTATGGTTAAAAATAATAAAAAGTGCTGAGTGCTGAGTGCTATCTTCCGGCTTTGCCGGCTTAGGCCTTACCCTGTCTCTGACGGGTTATTTCCTCATAGGCTTCCTGAATTTCACGAAATTTATCTCCGGCGAACTGAACAAACGGTTCCGGAAGCCCCTTGGATGTGATCTTGTCCGGATGATACTCCGAGACCAGCCGTCGATAATTGGTTTTGATTTTCTCGTCCGAATCGCTTTCCCGACATTCCAATACCATATAATATTTTTCTAGCCTATCGACATACCGTGCTTTCAATTTTCCATAGGTGTCGTCACCCAGGTGGAAAATGTTGACGGCAGACAGAATCATCGCCTCTTCGGACGCGCTGTAACGTCCATCGGATACCGATACTCTTAGCATGATATCGATCATCATCTCCAACAGTTTGGGTTCCGATCTGAATTGGTTGTAAAATTGGGATACATAGTCCTGGAAAGTCCCTGCCGACGCCATGGCGGTATTGAAGATGTTTCGGGCGGCATTTCTGCTTTCCGGATCGAGACTGAGATCTTCCGCCATGAACCGTTCGATGGAGTCGATCTCCTTAGCGGAAACCCGGCCATCACTTTGCACCAGTTTGGCAAGCATGGAAAACGCCCCCACGAAAAACGTCAACTGGGCCTGGGCCTGGTCATTGCCCAGCATCTGCACATCGCGCCTGTAACCGCTCTCATTGCTCTGGTCGAAGGCATGACCGAAAACGGCACCCGCCACCGCGCCAAGGGGGCCGCCAATGGCAAATCCGACGGTACCGCCAATCAGCTTTCCCAGAAATCCCATAATTTTGCCTTCCCTGGATGACTAGAAGTGGCTTCAAAAGCTTAGATCATGTTCAAGGGCAAGGCCGCAGCATTTTTGAAACCGAAGGAATAGTGAACTATTTCAAGGATTTCAAAAATGTGAGAACGCAGCCATTGGACATTAGATGAGATTTTGAAACCACTTCTATTCACAATAGGTGTGATGATGGATAAACTCGGCCAGTCGATCTTTATGATCATCATGTAAGTTGGTGAAACACACGCTTTGCTGTCGCTTTTTGATTGAGCTGAATGGCAGTTCGTTCTTCAGTTCGTAATCGGCGACAACCTGAAATGGAAGATTGTCAATGTGCAGTCCGTTGTCAGCCAAGAGAAGATCAAGCTGCCGAGCCAATTTAACATCCCGGTTTCCGATGAAATACTGGAAGGCCAATCCGCCCGTGCCGATGTTGATGATCTGGCCCAGTTCTTCATCGGAATCGTTTTTTAGCACTGCAAAGGCAACATCTTTTACAATATAGCGCCTGCTTTCCCTTCGTTCCACATTGCCACGTTTGTCCGTTGTCTCCTGCATCCGTTCACCTCCCCTGGAAGTGTCACTGCAAATTGAAAATAAGTGCTCAGTTCTGAGTGCTGAGTCGTGGTATTCTGTCGATTTGAATGAGATAATCCCTCACTTAGCACCCAGCACTGAGCACTTAGCACTATATTCCGGATTAGGTTTATGTGGAAATTATAGAGATGTCAACAACATAGTGCAATGCAGCACTGCTCGGGGGGTGGATTTCAGGCGCATGCGTGAAAATGAAAGGGCATTTTTCCAATTAATGAAAAAATGCCCTTTAAGTTCAATTTCGGTTCTCTATGCGACGGTGACGTTTGCTGCTGCCGGCCCTTTTTGACCCTGTTCAATGTCAAAGGTGACCCGGTCGCCTTCGTTGAGAGATTTGAAGCCGGTTGCATTGATTGCTGAATGATGAACAAATACATCCGGACCGTCTTCCTGCTCAATAAAGCCAAAGCCTTTTTGATCGCTAAACCATTTTACTGTTCCGTTAGCCATAGTTACATCCTCCTTTCATAAAAATTCTCAAGGTCGCAAACTGGAGGATGCCACGTGGGTACTGCGGTAGGTCCTGCAGAACGAAACCAACCCGCCAATTAAGAACGGATTTTACTGATTGGAAGGCAATATAAACGCTATTTTATAGGAAAGCAAGCCTTTTCCTCAATCTTTCACGAGTCGGGGGCTTTCATCTGCAAGGCATTTAAAGAAAGCGTGGGGTCAAACCTTGATTTGTGACTTTATGGACCCTCTTTAATGGAAGTCTCCGGCTCGTGAGTGCACCATTGATAGGCATTTTGAAACAGCTTCAGCCAGGGAGACACAACCAGTTCCTGTTTTATGTCTTTCGGCAGCCAGTGGGCCTGCCAGGTTAAAAAGGTCCGCTCAGGATGCGGCATCATGGCAAGATGCCGGCCATCCCGGGAACACAGGCCCGTTAATCCGCCGGGTGATCCGTTGGGATTAAAGGGGTACTGTTCGGTGGGCTTGCCGTCGTCATCCACAAAGGCTAGGCAGGCCAGGGCGTTTTCGCGAACCTGTTGCTCGATCCCTGCGTCTGGAAATACCAGTCGACCTTCTCCGTGGGCGACATGAATGCCAAAGGTCAAATCGCTCATCCCCTTTAGCATGATGGCATTGCTGGGGAGCACTTTGACCGTCGACCATCTCGACTCGAACCGCTGGGAGATGTTGCGCACAAAACGGGGTTGCATTTCCGGGGCGATGCCCTGCCAGGGAACCCAACCCAGCAGCCCGAACAGCTGACAACCGTTGCAGATGCCCAGGGAAAACGTATCGGCTCGGTTGTAAAATCGGTCGAACATCTCCCGAAGCGTCTCGTTGAACAAAATGGTGGCGGCCCAGCCCTTGGCGCTTTCCGGAACGTCCGCATAGGAAAAGCCCCCCACAGCCGCAAGGCCTCGAAAGTCTTCCAGAGAGATGCGGTTTTCCAGCAGGTCGGTCATGGTCACGTCCCAGGGTTCAAAACCGGCTGCATAAAACGCACCGGTCATTTCCCGATCGCTGTTGCTGCCTTCGTCTCGTAAAATGGCGACCTTGGGCTTATCCGAGCGGGAAAGAAGTGCCTCAGGTGTTTGCAACGGCTGAAAACTCAGATGATAAGACGGTCCCTTGCGATCGTATATGGCGTCTCGTTCCGCTTCAGCGCAGTCAGGATTCATTTGAACTCGCTCCAACTGATAGCTGGTCTCTTCCCACCAGCTGCGAAGCACCTGCATCTTTTCGTCCAGTACGATTTCATCATTATAGCGAATTCGAATCTGCTTTTCAGGTGTGCTTTTTCCGATCACCGTATGGGTAATCCCCCTATCCGTAAGATCCGATTGAATGCGCGCCAGGTTCGATTCGGTGCATTCAAACACCAGCCCCAATTCTTCCGAGAACAAACCCGCAAGCGCGGTATGCTTTCCTTCAAGGCGTACGTCCAAACCGCAGTTACCGCTAAAGGCCATTTCCAGCAATGTGGTCACCAGACCACCGTCACTTCTGTCGTGACCGGCCAGAATCAGATCGCTCGCAATGGCGTCCTGGATCGCATGAAACGCATTTTTCAGAAATTGCGGATTGTCCAGATCCGGTATGGTGTTGCCCACCTGCCGGGTTACCTGAGCCAGGGCGGATCCACCCATCCGGGTTTTGCCTTCTGCCGGATCGATGAACACCAGGATGCTGTTTCCCGGCTGCTTGATGTCCGGGGTTGCCACTTTTCGAATATCCGCCATGGTGGCATAAGTTGAAATGACCAGGGATCTGGGAGATTTAACGGTGTCTTCTCCGAGCCGGGTGGCCATAGAGAGACTGTCCTTTCCGCCATCCACGGCCATGCCCAAAGCGATCATGGTATCGCGCATGGCCAGTGCGGCATCGTACAGGGCCGCACCCTCGCCCGCCAGTTTGGGCGCCCACATCCAGTTTGCCGAACACTTGACGCCGTTAAGGTCGTCGATGCGCGCCCACACCAGGTTGGTAAGCGATTCCCCCACGGCCATTCGGGCGCCGGCTGCCGGATCAACAACCATCTTGATGGGTTGTTCGCCGATTGCGGTGGCCGCGCCGCTGAGCCCCAGGTGACTCTGGGCAATCACAGCAACGTCCGCCACGGTCGCCTGGAGCGGGCCGCAGCATTGCTGCTGGGCAATCAGGCCGGTCACGCTTCGATCCACCTTATTGGTTAGAAACCGTTTCGATCCCACGGACAAAAGTCGCAGCACATCCTGAAGCGCTGCCGAAACGGATAGATCATTCGGCAGCGACAAAGAAGGCAGATCGCATTGAATACGGCTGTCGGTAAAGGTTTTCTGGGGAATGTTTCCCAACACCTGGTCCAGCTCCAGATCAACGGGTGTGGTGTCGGTGTCAGGGTCGTAAACAACAAAGCGGCTGTCTCCGGTCACCTCCCCGAGAACCTCGCAATTGACTTTTTCACGATCGCATATGGCCCTGAATATATCGATGTTTTCCTTTCGAATCAGAAAACCATTTCGCTCCTGGTATTCGGCCACATAAATCTCAAGCACCGACATGGTGGGATCACCCACCTTGATTTTGCGAATGTCGATTTTCCCGCCGGAATTTTCCACCAACTCCTTCAAGACATTTCCCGGACCGCCGGCGCCCTGATCGTGAGCCACGGCAATCAGCGTATCCGTCTCCATTTCACAACAGGCCCGAATCACCCGATTCATCTTCTGCTCCATCTCCGCATCCCCGCGCTGCACGGCATTGAAGTCGAGATCGGCCACATTGTCGCCCTGAAGCATGCTCGAAGCCGCCCCGCCACCGAACCCGACCCGGTAGGCCGGCCCGCCGAGCTGAACGATGAGCATCGCTTTTTCTTCCGCCGCTTTTTGGGTGTGTCGCGCATCGATCTGGCCGATGCCGCCGGTGAACATAATCGGCTTTAGATAGCCCCAGCGCTCACCGTTGGGAAGCCGCATGTCAAAGGATCGGGTAAATCCCTGGATGATCGGTTCACCGAACTTGTTTCCGTAGTCCGACGCCCCGTTGGAGGCTTCAATCTCGATTTCCAGGGCACTGGCCAGATTGCCGGGGCAGTCGAATTTTTCCTCCCAGGGCAGATCGTATCCAGGGATATGCAAATTGGCCACATTATAGGCTGCGGTTCCAGCGACCACCAGCGCACCCTGCCCGGTTGCCTGCACGTCTCGAATTCGACCGCCGGTGCCGGTTTCCGCACCGGGAAAAGGTGCCACACCGGTTGGGAAATTATGGGTTTCCGCCGTAAAGATAATGTGATAGGTGCGCGCTTTGGTGCAAAATCCTGATGGAATCCCCGGTTTTTCCGGTAAAATGGTTCGAATATCCCGTCCGATAATGGCACTGGAATTATCTTTAAAGGCGATGATGCTGTTATCGGGGCGAGCGGCAAGGGTCGACTGGACAATTTCCATGAGGGTTTCGGGCATTTCCCGGCCGTCAATAATTTGCTTTCCTCGAAAAAAACCGTGTCGTGAATGCTCGGAGTTGGCGTTGTTGAGATCCATAATTTCCACAATGGTGGGATTGCGGCCATGTTTCTTAACAAAATAATCGTAATAGAAATTCCGATCCCATTCATCCATGGAAATTCCGGGGATGTCCATCAGCGCCGCCGGCCCGTTGCCCATTAGATCTATCTCATAGACAGCTTCCGGCACCAGGCCGGTTTCAAAGGTGGTCAGCGGCTTTAGATACGGGCATTCGGTCATACGATCATGATGCGCGGCCGCAAATGCGTCACCATCGGCGTCATTTGCCACCACATACCGTCTCGATCGCTCGATGCGGCTGATTTGCGTCAAGCCGGTGGCGTGGCAGATCGACACCATATTCGATGACCAGGCCGTTGCGAAGTTAAGACGCGGGCCGAGCTCCACAACTTGACCATCCGGAAAATGTGTGGAGAGTGAAACCGTTTCTAGTATCAGACCATCGGCCAGCAATAGGCGCAACTGATCCAAGGCCTTCGGATCGAGCCGAGATGGGGATTCGATGTTAAAACAATACTCCATGTCTCCTTGAATCATCCGGTATAGATGGCTGATTGTCTTTCCCATTATCGCACCTTGATTTTCGGTTGTTTTCACGATTAAGATTTTCGAATATATAGCCAATGCGATAAAAATAAACAAGAGCCTCACGCACCGGAAAATCAATTCACCATAGGAGCCGATTCTTTTCTGCTTTAGCGGACTATCAATTGCCTTTTGGACATTTTTCCTGATATATGAAAAAGATAATCGCAATCTACCCTGTAAACGAGGTGCAGAACATGGGGAACCAGTCCGTTATCATTTTTCGACCCTATCCATT
>JAFDDL010000193.1 GCA_019310865.1 Deltaproteobacteria bacterium
GGACCGCCGGGAACTGTTCCGCTTTAGGGCCTATGGGGTGGCTTTGGCCGGCGATCAGGATTTGCATGTGCCTGCCAAGTGCACCGAACCATGCAAGAGCCCCAATGCTAATCTTACCGCCGACTGACTTTAATACTGACGGGATCATCAGTAAAATAAAGGGAATAAAAAGACCGATCACAACTTCCAGATGAAATCCGAACAGCGTTCCGAAGGGATGCACAAATTTGCGTATGGATAAAAATTCAGGCACCACCGTTGCAGCTTCGATGGCCACCTTCACAATGGTGAAAATCACCACCGCACCGGCTGCATATTTGAAAATAAGACAGAAGTCTTCGTAGATCTCGGCGTTCGTCTCCATCGATCCGTTACCGAGCACTTTGTGGTAAACCATGCTGTAAAGAACAAACAAAGCTGTACCGCTGAGCAGGGCCATCAGAAGGCAATAGATGGACATCACCGGCCCGAAATAAGTCACGCGGGATTCGGTGATACCAAACACCGAGCCGATCATAAGGGGCGCGATCAACGCACAAAAGAAAGAAGCCGTTCCCATGGCCTTGCTAAAGCCGCTATCCCAGTCACCGACATGCATACGCCATAACTTTACGGCTAAAAATACGAGCTCTATGCCGTAGATGGCCCCCATCCACCAGATAGGAGAAGAAAAATTTGGTGAAATTATGATGTAGAAAAGATGCCAGACATTACCGAGCTCAAGGCCAATGGATACAAACCCGCCACAAAGTGTGGCTATTGCCAGCAACACCAACCGTTTGGCGACCGGTTTGTAACGTTTCACACCAAAAACGATGGGGATGGCCGATAACAAGGTGAGGCCGGAGCTGCTGAGCGCCAGAAAGACATACACGACCAAAGGCATGGACCACACGAGGACATCGTTGGTATTGAAAAGCCAGTGTCCTTCCCCGAATAGTTTAACTGTTGTATAAATGCCAAGCAGCATAAGGAGCCCCAGGGCTGTCATCCAGGCCAAGTAGAGTGATTTTTTCCCGTTCATTTACACACCTCCTTTGCTCGCTTTGTACTGGGCGGGGTTAAAGCCCCTGATATAAAAGATATGGGGGCTGGTACCGAGCTGTTCCCTTAACCTGAAGGGACGAAATTTGCCGAGAAGCTGATTGACCTTGCTGTTGGAATCGCTGATATCTCCGAAAATTCTGGCATCCGCAGGGCATGTTTCCACGCAGCGGGGCAGCAGTTCTCTATTGACCCGGTGATCACAGAAGGTACATTTTTCCACGACCCCCTTCGGGCGAATGCCATACAGGGTATCCTCTCTTTCAGGATTGTAATACGGCACTACCTCGCCGCCCGATTTTTTAGCCATTTCATCAGGTGACAGGGTTCCGCCTTTGATCATCGGCTTTTTATCCCGCCAGAATGGATGGGGTTCACGCCAGTTAAAATAGATAACGCCGTAAGGGCAGTTGAACTCGCAATACTTGCACCCGATACATTTTTTGGGGTCGTGCATGGTAATCCCGTTCTCCAGCTTATGCATGGCACGGGTCGGGCACCCCCTTACACAGGGCGCATACTCGCAATGGTTGCACAGTGTTGGGATATAATGATGGCGTACGTTGGGAAAGGTACCCACGGTTTCCGTTATCTTGTTGGACCAGTAAATACCGTCGGGAACGTTGTTTTCATTTCTGCAAGCGATACTGCAGGCTCCGCAGCCGACACATCGCTGAAGATCTATAACCATGGCGTATCTTGGCATGGCTCACCTCCTATAGTTTTTCGATTTTAACACGTGTGCCGGCATGCCGAACGGTACTGCCACTCAATCGGTCATAGTCTGCCGGAATCAGGTCATTGTTGTTGCCGCCCCTGGGGGCTTTGCCAAATCCATTGGAAGCAACCTGACCATAAGCCCAGTGGCCCTGACCGTAACATTTTGCAACGGTTCCCGGCCGGACCCCTTCCCAAAGCTTTGCCGCACACTCGATCCTTCCGGTGGGTGATACGATTCTAATTTTGTCGCCGTTTCGGATGCCGATTTTTTTTCCGTCAACCGGATTAATTTTGGCCACGTCCTCCCATATCTCATCGCCCGGATCCACATCCTTAAAGTCGTAATACCAAGTGCAGTTGGCCGACCGGCCCTCTCGGTTCAGGCGCGACTTATGATCAACGAAAAGGAACGGAAATTCCTTGGGGTCTCCAGCCGTGTATGGTTCCTCATAGTGGGGAATGAAGGCCTTTTCGCCCCGGGCCTGGTAGCGGCAGACCTCCAGGACTTTGTCGACTGTGGTCTTGTGTTTTTCTGCATGTTTTTCCAATGCCGCCTTCAACGTATCGCTGTAAAATTCAAATTTATGGGTTTTCGTCTTCATTTTGCCCCAACGCTTGCGATAGGGGTAAGGATCAGAGTTCCAGACCCCGATCTTACGAAACGCCTCCCAGCCGTTGAATTTATCTCCGCCTTTATAATTTGACGGGTCCCATAGATTCCGGGTCGCGTATTTCAGCGCATACAATGCGAACTCCATTTCGTTGGTCGGCTCTTTGCCGGTTTCCGGATCTTTGTACTCCTTATAATGCCGTAGTAAATTGTCAAATCCGCGTTCGGCAAGCTTTTCCGCCAGCAGCCAGGGGATCTCGGTTTCGTCGGCCTTATAGTCACCCACCCGTTTGATTATAGGCTGCATGATGGTCACGTGCCGATAGCCGTTAGCAATGGACTTTACATACCCATGCTTTTCAAACATGTGATGAGTGTTGGGTAGCAGAATGTCAGAAAACCAGGAAAACTCCGAGGCGTTGGTAGTGAGGTGGACTACGAACGGGATTTTGGATAATGCCCGCTCCCACCTCTCCGGCTGGGTGCAAGAGAAAGTGAAATTGTTCATGTAACCGATGGCTACTTTGATGTCGTAAGGATCCGCATCCAGTATCCCGTCGGCCGCGCGATTGGTCACCACCCCAGATCCCGGCTTGCCTTTTTTCAAGGCCGGATACTCCAATCGCCCCCGCTGGTCGATCTTTTCATGTTTTTTTCCTTTTTTAGCGATCTCATCCATGAAGGGATCCGGCTTGGGAAATTTTCTCGTGTATTCCTTGTTGCTCGCCAATGTACCGCCTTCGTTGTCGCACGATCCTGCGAGGCCGTTTAAGGCATGGCAGGCCATACTGCTGTACCCACCTCGTACCTGCATGACCGGCCCGCCGCCCACCCATGAGATGGCCCGAGAACCCGCTTCTGCAAACCCGATTGCCACCCGCTTAATCTGTTCCACGGGAAGATCGGTTTTTGCCGCAGCCCACTCAGGGGTTTTATCCTTAAGCTCAAGGTTCCACCAGGCGACAACACCGTGGGTATATTTTTCCTCAAAGGTCGCCGCGTCCACTTCGTCCCCGGGAATGAAGCGGTTAACGCCGTCCGTGAAGTCACCGACGAATTCCCTGGACCAGAGCCCTTTTGAAAGGATAATGTGCGCGATTGCCACTGCCAATGCGCCGTCTTGCCCGGGCTTTACGGGCAACCATTCATCCGCCTTGGCCGCTGTTGGCGACAACCGGGGTTCCACCACGGCGATTTGAGCCCGGCTGATAACGTCTCCCCAAACGCTGGTGTAGTAGGGTACCTGGCGATTGGCAGCCAGGGGATCGGCCCCCCAGGCAATGATGTATCGAGACTTGGTTACATCATACTGCCGGTAACTCCAGTACCCCTCTGTGTAGTAGGGACCGAATTTTTCAGCTTCTGCGCAGATGGCACTGTGGGAGATGTTGTTGGGGGAGCCGATTATTTTTGTCATGCGGTCATAGATGATATCCCGCATATAGGTGTATCGCCCGCGCATCAGCATATACTTGTGCGTTTCGTTGTTGTCTCGTAACGCCATTATTTTGTCGGCGATTGTATTGAGGGCCTCGTCCCACGAAATCGGCACAAATTTCGGATCTTCGTTGCGGCCTTTTTTCTTATTTGTCCGCTTCAAGGGCGTTTTGATCCGGTCCGGGTCATAAACCTGCTGCAAGGACAAATGGGATCTGACGCACTCCGCACCCACGCAGACGTTTGAATGAGGATTTCCCCTCACCTTGACTGCGCGGTCGCCAACCACATATACTTGACTCGAACACCATGAGGTGCAACCCTGACACGTCGCCGGAAACCACTTGCCCTTTGCACCGCTCTTTAAATCCCCGGCGAACGCCAGGGTTTTGAGCTCGGGTTTAAGGCCTGTTCCTACCGCAATTGTCGAGCCGGTGACGGCCGATGTTTTGAGAAAACGCCTTCGAGACATTTTTAAATCCGATAGAAGGTCGGCCATCAGCGTTTTTTTCTTCTTTTTCATTTTTCCCCCTAAATCAGTTAAATGAAATACATTCCGTTAATAAATGTCCAGGCACCGGATGATCTATCCTTTACCGTTTTCCCGATGGTGGTCCTCTTGACCCGGTTTCGTCTGTCTGAATACATTGCAGCCAATAAAACAATTCCTCAGTATCGATTGGTTTATTGATGCAGGCGTAAATATGGTAACAAATGGCGTCCTTCAATTCTGGATGGAACTTGTCCAGAGAAACACATAGTAAAGGAGCACCCGGAAATTCAAGGGTAAGTTTTCGTATGATTCGGTTGTCAACCGGAATCGAATCGATGTCGATGATAACTGCCAGGCAACTCATTGTTTTTAAATAAGTGGTCATTTCATCAAGGGAACGAGCGTGATCTGCCACATAGTTGTTCGATTTTAGTTCGTCTCGAAGATCAAGCCACTCATCCTGCTTGTCACATGCAACAAGAATTCTGTTTTTCACACTGACCGTCCTAAATAACCATATTTATCAACAGATTATAGTTATTTTAATTTTAACTGCATCCAAAACTTATAGCATAGCAAAACATATGCCATTACCTTTATTCAGGGGGAATCAAAAAAGTTAAGCCTCAGGGCATAAGCATTAATAACATTTAACACCTTGCTTTTACTTGATATTATTTGTGATCTGGGTCTAATATGTGCGATGTTGGAAGAGATTATCAGCCAATCGCGGCTACGTACCGGTCATTCACTTCGTACTGATTTCGGACGGTCGGTATTAATTAATTGATAACATACTGAATATTATTGATTTTATGCGTCCTGATTTCGGACAGACAGCAAGACAACGATAAGGCGCGGAGGATGATAATGGGCAGGAAAGGCGGCAATAGAGTTTCATATGGCGGGATTGTCGATTAAAAAATCCTGGTTCACAAGGGAAGGATGGGCAATAAAAATAGCCATCAATGCAAGGTGGGTTTTTCGATTTGATATTTTTTGAGCTTTTCGTAAAGGGTGCTCCGGCTAATCCCGAGCTGTACAGCAGTCGCAGTCTTATTCCACTCGCATTCTTCCAACGCCTTCCGGATCAAATTCTCCTCATTTTCGACGATGGAGCCTTGACGCGCAACTGGGTGAGACGATGCCGGACCGCTACCCGCTTCCAAAATTGCCGATGGCAGATCCGTACGCAGAACTACACGATCTTTTGCAAGCACCACAGCATGCTCAACACTGTTCTCAAGTTCGCGAACGTTGCCGGGCCAGTTGTAATCCAGCAGGAAACGCATGGCGTTTTGATCAAAATCGTGTACGGTTTTGTCCTGTTCGAGGGCAAACTGCTCTAAGAAATATTTGGCGAGAAGCGGGATATCATTTCGCCGTTTTCTGAGGGGTGGCAAGTTGAAAAGTATGACATTCAGCCGGTAATACAGGTCTTCCCGGAATGCACCTCCTTTGACATGCTGAAGCAGATTCTTATTTGTTGCAGCCAGAATTCGCACATCCACTTCAAGGGTCTTTTCGCCACCAACACGTTCGAATTTCTGGGTCTGCAGAACCCGCAGGAGTTTGATTTGAGCAGACGCGGAAATTTCTCCGATTTCATCCAAGAGAACCGTACCGCCATCGGCAAGCTCGAACCGGCCGGCTTTTTTGGCCACCGCACCGGTAAACGCCCCTTTTTCATGTCCGAATAATTCGCTTTCAAGCAAAGTGGACGGATAAGCAGCGCAGTTGATGACAACAAATGGCCGGTCTTTACGGGTGCTTCTATCATGAATAGCCCGTGCCACTAACTCCTTGCCGGTCCCACTCTCCCCTTGTATCAGAACGGTGGCATCGGTTGGGGCCACATCCTCGATCAATTGGTAGACCGTTTGCATCTCCGGATCTTTTCCGATGATATCACCAAAGCCGGATGCCCGATCAATGCGGGCCCTAAGGTCCCGGCATTCAGTTTCCTGAGAAACCGCTCGTTTAATGGCGCCGGAGGTCTGGTTAAGCAGAAGACTGATAATTTCCATCTCTTTTTTTGCACAACTGCAATCACCCGGGCAACCAATAAGCAATGCGCCCTGGAGCTGTCCATGATATCGAAAGGGAAACGCAGCCAGCCGCTCGATCTTATCCGAATCGTCCAAATCAAGAAGGTCGCCTAAACTCCGAACCGGCAGAAAACCCAGTGTGTCAATCTTATGCAATTTGTCATAAACCTTACCCCAGTTTCCGTTGGTATAGGACTGTATCCGTCGTCCGACGCATACAAACCAGTTACCGGCCGGCGCTTCATGAATAACAAGCGCCATGGATTGACATTTTACCAGGCGCTTGAATTTTTCGATCAGGTACCTGCTGATGGCACTCAAGTCAGGAAGGGCGGCAATATCTTGTGTAATGGCAAAGGAGGCGGTCAGTTGGCGATGGGCCCTGTCAAGCTCCTCGTTCTTATGTTCCAGTCGCTCATTGCTTTCCGCCAGTCGCATCATCGACTCTTTAAGGCGCTTAACCATCCTGTTAA
>JAFDDL010000194.1 GCA_019310865.1 Deltaproteobacteria bacterium
CGGTTGTGCATCCTTTGTCTTTTGCTTCTCGTATAGCCGATAAGGTTTGCCTAGTACATTTTTCGAAATCAATACACAGCACGACATCTTTTTGCGTAAAATGCCCCATAAAGTTAAACAGATATGCATTATAATATAATACTTCATGTACATGAGGAATAATAACCCGAAGCTCTCTAGATAAAAAACCGGCAAGAGAAGATGCCCAACCCAGACCAATAATATAAGTGTGGTTGGACTTCAAAATTGCTCGTGCAACTTTTTCTACAACCCGAACGGATACGTTGGAAATGGTACTGCTAAAAGCATCAAAATCCGCTGCCATTGATCTTTTAATAACGTCTTCGATTTTTGATTCTACTTTCAGCCCGCTTAAAACGATATCATAAGGAGCGGAAATATTTGATCTGAAGTCTTTTTTTCTGCTCGTTTTCAGTTCATGATACCCCTTAAAGCCCATATCTTGAGCAGCCCGTACAACCGTTGCCGGGTCAACACTTAATTTTACCGCTAAATCCTTGACGTTTAAAACGGCAATTTGGGCTGGATTATCAAGAATATATTTTACAACCATCCGCCTCTTTTTTGGCAGCTTTCGTAATTTTTCAGTCATTAGGGAGCACCTCAGTTAGATAATCTAAGCGCAAAAGTAACCTAGTTGCGGCCACTTGTCCAATTAAATGTGTGAAAAATTTAATACGTTATCCCGGCAGCACAAAGAACCAAAACTAGAAAAAACTATCGTATGTAAATAAATTGCAAATATTTATCGCTTTTATAAAAATTCTGCAAATTTTTATTGACAATCTATTTTGTTTATGTTTAAAAGGGTTTAACGCAAAGAAAAATTATTGATGAATTTAGACACCGCCGGGAAGAAGCGCTCCGGATGGGAGGGGCCGAGAACATCGAACGTCAACATCAGCGTCATAAAAAAGGGAGGTTATTATGAAAAAGAGCCTAGCCGTAACCATTGCATTACTTATCGGAATGGGGGGGATATTTGTATCCCAGTCCTATGCAGAGGAGGGAGAGGAAGAAAATTATAACGATTTTATTCTTGAGGAGGTGGTCGTAACCGCTCAAAAACGCGAGGAAAATTTACAGGATGTTCCGATCTCCATCACGGCGATTTCTGAAGGGCGGCTGGAGCAATTGGGCGCCCGGGAGATTGCCGATGTTCAAAACTTTGCCCCCAACGTGGATTTCGGCAATACCCTTACAAATGACAACCCTTCGATCCGTATCCGTGGTATTAGGACATCTGCAAGTAATATCGGGTTCGAAGCCGGGTTCGGTGTCTATGTGGACGGGGTGTATATGGGGCGTAACTCCGCCCTGAACCAGACGCTGGCGGATGTGGCGCTGATGGAAGTCTTGCGCGGTCCCCAGGGCACCCTGTTCGGGAAAAATACGACTGTCGGTGCCTTCAATATTACAACGCGCCGTCCGAGCGAGGATCTGGAACTCAATGTCCAGGTCGAGGCCGGCAATTACAATCTAAAGAGAGCCCGCGGCCACATCAGCGGTCCCATCGTCGCTGACAAACTTTTCGGGAAAATAACCCTGTTCAAAGACCTCTGGGATGGTTTTTACGAAAACCTCAATCCGGGTACCCACGACGCGGTGGATGAAGATCAGATCGGCGGCCGGGGGGAGTTGCGGTACACCCCCACGGACGACCTGGATATCGCCCTGCGTTTCGATCATGCGTACAGCGACCGGTATGCGATTCCCTGGAATATTGATGACACTGATCCTCACTTATTTCCACATCCGATATTTGGGGTCGTCTTACCAGTCAATTTCCCGGGCAACAACCCCGGCACAATCTCACAGGATGACACTTCAGAAGAGCGGACCATAGAAGGGACGTCCCTTACCATGGATTACGGTTTTGGTGATGGATATTCTCTCACATCCATCTCGGCGCTGCGTGGCCTCGAGGTGCAAATCCAAGGGGATATGGATAGTACAGCCTATGACATTCTCGGAATTGACCTTATCAGCGAATATACACAGCTTACTCAGGAATTACGGATCACCTCTCCCGCCGGGCGAAAACTCGAATACGTCGCAGGATTGTATTTCTACTCCCAGGACGCGAAATCCATTGCTGATACCATAGCGCTGGGGGTGGTATTTCCATTTGGTCCTTGGCCCACTGTTAACTCTGCAACCATCCGGATTAACACCGAAGTGGATACCAAAAGTGCGGCCGTATTTCTTGACGGACGTTATGCGCTCACCGATCGGTTTAAACTCCTTTTTGGCGCGCGTTACACCCAGGAGGAGAAGGACCTGAAGATGAAACAACAGGGAGTTTTTATGTTCTTCCCTGACATCGCCACCTTTACAGATAGTCGCTCAGACCAGGAAATATCACCTACGGTTGGATTGAGCTTCAGCGCCAGTGACAATGTGACCATGTACGGCCGGGTAGCGCGCGGGTTTAAAAGCGGCGGTTGGAATTCATCGATGATCGGATATAGTGTACTTCTCCCATCGGGGGCCCCTGACGTAGCAAAGATGTCTTTTAACCCGGAATTCATGACCAGCTATGAAGTAGGGATGAAGTCGGAGCTTTTTGATCACCGCCTCCGATTGAATACGGCCATGTTTTATACCGATTATGAGGATATGCAGCTCAGAATTTACCGCGGAATTGAGGGAGAGATCACCGCCAATGCAGGGGAAGCGCGCAGCATGGGTTTTGAATTGGAGATCGATGCGATGCCGACCAACAACCTGCGCATTACCGCCGGCCTTGGGTATGCTGATGCGGAATATACTAAGCTTGATCTCGATGACTCAGTACCCGGTAACCAGAATGGTCAGCGGATGCCCGGGCCGAAGTGGTCGACCAACTTGAACTTGACTTACACCATTCCGATGTCCTTTGGCGAGATCATCGGGGGAGTGGATTATTCATACAAAACCAAGTCATTCGGGAGCGCCAATGACCCCGAGGAGACCGAATTTGGGAGCAGTGAGCTCATTAATGCGCGCCTCAGCATGAACATTTTCGATTCGTGGCAGATAGCTGCTTGGGGTAAAAATTTAATGGACAAAGAGAATGTCATTGCCCGCATAGGAGACTACAACCTGGAACTTGTGCGAATGGACGTTGTGAATTACGGTGCACCGCGTACTTTTGGTCTGACAGTAACATATAATTATTAAAAGGCGCTGGGGAAAAGTTCCCCAATGAAGAGGCGTATCCATCCGGTAATGCAATATTTCCGGATGGATGCGTTATTATGTAGCAAAGGAGTAACCATACCATCATGAACAACCACCTGCTTGCATGTAAGGAATTGTTTAAAACCTTTAGTACCGGGGCCGGTGATGTTGAAGTAGAAGTGGTCCGCGGTGTTAACCTGGAAGTTCAGGCCGGAGATTTTACCGTGCTGATGGGCAGTTCCGGTTCCGGAAAATCTACGCTGCTGTACCTGATGAGCGGCCTGGAATCCATCACCGCCGGAGAGGCATGGTTTGAAGGGCAAAAGATTTCCAGCATGAAAGAAAAAGACCTGTCCCTGCTGCGGCGCAGCGGAATGGGCTTTGTCTTTCAGGCCTTCAATCTGATACCCAATCTGACGGTGCTGGAGAATATCCTGGTGGCGGGCTATCTCGGGAACCCCGATAAGAAAGCAGTGGAAGAGAGAGCCCGGAAGTTGCTCGAAAACTTCGGCCTGGCGAAGCTTGCGGATCGGCGGCCCGCCAAGGTGTCCGGCGGTGAGCAGCAGCGGGCGGCCACCGCGCGTTCCCTGATTAACTCCCCCCGGATCCTGTTTGCCGATGAGCCCACCGGCGCGCTTAACAGCGCCGCCGGGAAAAAAGTGCTGGATTATTTCACCCAGCTGGCCGCCGGCGGGCAGACCATTTTCATGGTCACCCACGATCTGAAGGCGGCGTGTCGCGGCAATCGGGTGCTTTACCTGAATGACGGGCAGATTCACGGCGAATATACGTTTGACGATGACAAGATGTCTTTTAGCAAGCGTGAAGAGCTGCTCTTTGCCTGGCTGACCAAACAGGGATGGTGATCAATATGGGTGCAAACAATTCCGACGGCGGCAAGGCAGGCGCTGGGCGCGGTTTGCTGCTGCTTGCCTTTACAAATATCAAACGCGAGAAGCTTCGCAGCGGGCTGGTCTTTCTCACGATAACGCTGGCCACGCTGTTGTTCCTGACGGCCCTGGGATCGCTGAGCGGGTTCCGGCGGCCCATCGCCGATATGTTGTCCTCGCAAAATGCATCCCATGCGTTGATTCGTTTCGACACCCGCATTTATGCCGCGGACGACATTAGAACCTGGTGGGCCGGCAGTGAAAAGGTAGAGAGCGTCACCCCGCTGCTGCCCACCGTGACCACCATTAACCGTCCGGTATACGCAGGCAAGGAGTTGGGAGCGAACCTGATCCTGACGGAACGACCCCGGACGGCGATGACACAGGACCGACTCGAGTTTATGGAGGGCACGCCAGAGATATGCCCGGCGCCGGGAGAGATCTGGCTTGCCAGCTCAACCGCCCGGGCGGCAGGGCTTCACCCGGGGGATGTGCTGGAAATATCCACCGACCAGGGAATACAACCTTTCAAGATCTCAGGGGTTGTCATCCCCAGTATTCCAGTGGCTTTGTTCAGCCGGAGCGAGCCTGGGTTGCGCCGGGGGAACTGGCAAGCCTGTATCCACCGGGCGCATTGCATAATTACACCCTCGGCATCCGTCTTCACGATCCGGGAGATTTGAACGCCGTATGGAATGACTTCAACCGGTTCACCGGGAAAGGATTCACCGGTGGGTATACGCCTTTGGACGCCATTGTCAACTCTTACTCGTTTATGGTCGACATGCTGGGCATGCTGGTCCTGGCGTTTGGCGTCCTCTCTCTCCTCGTGGCGCTGTTCATCATTTCTTCCACCATCAGTGGCGAGATCCTGGCCAATTACCGGACCTTCGGTATCCTGAAATCCCTGGGGTATACGCCGCGTAACGTGGTGGCCATATTCCAGTTGCAGTTTCTGCTCATTGCCCTGGCGGCACTTCCCGTCGGAATCATCGGCAGCTATTTTACCACCCGGACCATGCTGGAGTTGATGCTGGCTTCCATCGGCACGGCACGGGTACAGCTTGATTTTCTCGGGCCTGCCACCCTTACCTTCTTCATACTGTCGACCCTGGTTGTCCTGGCGGCCGGTATGGCAGGGGGCAAAGCCGGTAGAATCAAACCCGCATCTTCCATTCGATTCGGCGCGCCCGAGGAGAGTGTGACCCGGCGCCAGCCGTTTCACCTGAGACTGGCCCGGTACCTGCCCCTGTCCCTGGTGATTGGACTCAAGAACCTGGTGTCGGGAAAACGGCGGGAACTCTATGATCTGATCAGCATCTCGGTCACTGCCTTTGTTCTGTTGTTCAGCATAAACGTGTTCAACTCCATGCTGGAGATGAAAAACAACATGCCCTTCTGGGGACTCGACGGATCGGATGTGACGATCAAACGGAGCGACAGCATCTTCGGGGTACGGTACAAAACGTTGAAACAATACCTGATGGAAGATCCGAACGTGGTCATCGCCGGTGGCAATTCGTCGGTGGAGGTAACCATTCCCGCTGGTTCAAACGGTCCCGCTAGAAAGGTTTCCGGGGATGTGGTTGACGGAAATCTGGACACTTTCGGATTCATCAACCTGACCGGCCGGAATCCGGTGAATCCCGGAGAGATCAGCGTCGGTATCAGTCTTGCCGAAAAATATGGCCTTGCACTGGGGGACGCCTTTGAGGTGCTGGTCCGCGGTCAGCCCCAGACGTTCACGGTGATGGGGATTTTTCAAAGCACCAATCAGGGGGGATATACCTTCCGCACGACGCTGGAAAGCATACGGAAAACCAATCCGTACTATGAGCCGCCGGTGCTGACGGTTGTTTTGGCGGAGGGGGCCGATCGCGAGGCCTTTATGCAGACCCTGGAGGCCGGGTTCGGTCAGGCGGTGGATGTGGAACCCCGGGAAAAGCTGGTGGAAGCCCAATTGAAATCCGTTACCCAGAGCCTTGGCATGGTGCTTGGCTTCCTGTCCTTAATTTTTCTGTTGGTCTCAGCGGTCAGCATATTCAACTCCACGGCCATGGGAATCAACGAGACGAAACGGCATTACGGCATTTACAAAGCGATCGGCTATACCCAAGCCCAGGTCCGCCTGATGATTGTTTCCAAGAGCGCCGTTCTCGGGTTGGCGGCCGTGGCTGTGGGTTGCGTTCTGTTCTGGACGCTGACCCGGACAATTATGGCTTTGTTAATGACACAGATGGGGATGGCCCAATTCCCCATGGTCATCAGCCCCGTGGGGAGCATGATGATGCTGCCGACGGTCATCGCACTTTGTGTCATCAGCGCCTGGCTGCCGTCCAACCGGATTGCCAGGATCAAAGCTCGGGAGTTAATTGTAGAATGATACGATCAAAATTACTTCGCCGCTTTATGTATATGTTGTTGGTGTTTGCAATGGCGGCAACCACCGCGGCTGCGTCCGACAGCGCCATTGAAACCCGGCTGGATACTTTTTTCCGGCAGCATCTGAGTCAAATCCAAGCCCCGGGCTTTTCCGTTGTCGTTGTTCAGGGGGAAAAGGTTCTCCTCAGCAGAGGATACGGCGTCGAGGTCGTCGGCAAGGAGATTCCCTTTACGGAAAACACGATTATTGCCATTGGTTCTTTGACAAAGTCCATCACCGCCATGGCGGTTCTTCAGCTCGAGGAAAAGGGCTTGCTGAACGTTGACGACCCCGTGAGCAAATACCTGCCCTGGTTTCGAAGTGCGAACAAGGCGATGAGCGATACCATCACCCTGCGGATGTGTCTGAACAATACGACCGGGCTCAGGGCGCAGCAAGCCACCCTCATGCAAAATCTCTCCACCAGTGTGGATGCACTTGAGAAGGGTGTCCGGGCCATCAGTGCCTACCAGATGACGCGAAAGCCGGGTGAGTCCTTCGAGTATCTCAACGAGGGGTGGAATATTCTCGGCTTGATCATCGAAAAACTTACCGGGATGCCCTATGAGCAGTATATCGCAGACAATATCTTTGCTCCACTGGAGATGTCCCACAGCGCCGCTGCCAGGAAGGTTATCGCGTCCTGGCCGCCGGCCACCGGGCATTACGCAGGGGTAACTCCCAAACCTGCGGCATTCATTCATATTCAGGGCAGTCTTCCGGCCGGGTCCGGCACGTACATGAGTGCGGAAAACCTGGGGCATTATATCCAAGCCCTGGTCAACGGCGGCCGCTACCATGACAAGCGGGTTTTAAGCGAACAGAACATCCAGAAGATGTGGACGCCGACTGCCTCGCTCAGAGTTATTCCCTATGAGTTGGGCGGCACCGGTGAGCCTGCCCATTACGGGATGGGGTGGTTAATCATGGATCTTGACGGGGACACCTACGTTGGCCACGGCGGTGAATTTCGGACCATGTCCAACCAGACACTCCTGGATCCCAAAAACAAGCTGGCGGTCGGGCTCTTGTATAACACGGGTATCCTGGACAGCTATACGAATCAGAGCAGTTATCATGCTTGCTACAACGCCTTGCGGATCGTTAAGGGATTGCCGCTGTCCGACTTCGCCATTCCCCGTGAGAAAGATCCGACATTGAATGACTACGTCCCGGAAGCGCTGGATACAATGGCGCATACGGGCACCTTTCTTTCCGATTCCGGTAAACGAATGAATATCGAAGCCGGCGGCAGCGAGGGATTGCGCGCCTTTTTGATCGAAAGTATCTATCCGGCCGATTTCGATGTCGATTTTGTCAATGATACCGGCTTTGTCATGCGAAATATCCTCGGCAGCACCCAGGGGTATTTTACCCGATCCGAAGCGGGGCGGGTGATTTCCCTTGCCTTCGGGGGGGAAGTCTTTCGCCGGAAAAAAGAGACCAATCCGGATGCCGTCCATCGCTACCCATCCGATTCCGGCGCGTACGCATTCGCACTTCCAAAGTCATGGCGGGTCGACTGGAACGGTGAACATTTCACCGGGAATATGGTCGGCAAAGCCGACTATACTTTTCAAGGCGGCCCCATCGCCGATTCCTATGAAACCTGGCGGGCCGGGCTGACGTCCAAAACAGACGACGGCGACTTGGCGGAATTGAATGAACTGAGAAACGGATACTTTTTTCGAGTCGTCAGTTACCGTGCCCAACAGTCGGGCAAGGAATTTCAGATACTTTCCCTCTACTGTAAGAATCGTGACATGAACTATCTGTTTTCCCTCACGACGCCCCAGGGGATGTTGACGCAGGCGGTGATCGGTACACTCAACCCATTTCTGGACTCTCTTTATATTCGATAGCATAGAAGTGGTCTCAAAACCTTAGATCATGCTCAAGGGGAAGGCCGGAGCTTTTTTGAAACCACTTCTAATCAATTTTAAAGCTCAATGTCCAAAGGAACACAATTTATGATTTTGATTAAAAACGCGGAGATTTACGCACCGGCCGCACTGGGTAAGCAGGATGTTTTAACCGGCGGCGGTAAAATATTGGCCATTGAAGAAAAACTATCCGCCGGCACGCTGCCGGGAGACGTTGAGGTGATCGATGCCGCGGGGACTGCGGTTATACCGGGATTTGTCGATGGCCATCAGCATTTCACCGGAGGCGGCGGTGAAGGTGGATTCCATACCCGAACGCCGGAAATGCAATTGAGCATGAACACCGCAAACGGAGTGACAACCGCCGTGGGTCTATTGGGCACCGATTCGCTTACCCGCAATGTCGAAAGCCTTTACGCCAAAACCGAAAGCTTTAACGCAGAGGGAATAACCGCGCTGATGTTGACAGGCTCGTACCGGTACCCGTCCCCGTCCATTACCGGCCGGCCAGATCGAGATCTTATCTATATTCGGCCTGTTATCGGTGTTAAACTGGCCCTTGCCGATACAAGAGGCCCGCATATGGAAATTCGGGATCTTGCCGTCCTGGCTGCCGATATGCGGGTTGCTGGGTTAATCTCGAACAAACCCGGCATCATTACCATCCATGTCGGCGATCAAAAAGAATGTCTTGACCTTGTTTTTGCGGTGATAAAGAATTGTTCTGCGCGAGCTGAGATGTTTGTGCCGACCCATATCAATCGCAAAGGTAAAAAGATAATGGACCAGGCGTTGGCGCTGGCAAAACTCGGGGCCACCATCGATGCTACCTGCATGAATGTCACGCCGTCCGAAGACACCCTGCAAAGTGCAGCGGACATGGCGGTCATTGCCGATGACAATGGCCTGTTTGAAAAAATAGCCTTCAGCTCCGATGCCGGCGGATCCGTTCCAACCTGGAACGCGGACAAGAGCGATATTATCGGAATGGGGGTGGGAAGCCCGGATTCCCTTTTGTTTGAGCTGACTTGCCTGGTAAACAATAAGCGCATGCCCCTTGAACAGGCGCTTTTACCGTTAACCACAACACCGGCGGCATTGTATGGGCTCAAAGGCGCAAAGGGCGAAATAAGCGTTGGGGCCGATGCCGACCTGATCGTACTCGAAAGAGATGAAATGCGTATCCGTGATGTGATGGCCAGGGGGGCTGTCATGGTCAGAAACCAGCACATTATCAAAAAGGGATATTTCGAATAAAAATGAAAGCCATCATGGTGATGTTTGACTCCCTGAATCGCCACATGTTGCCGCCTTATGGGTGTGATTGGGTAAAAGCACCGAATTTTAAGCGACTGGCGGAAAAGTCGGTGGTGTTCGATACCTGCTATGCCGGTAGTTTACCCTGTATGCCGGCCAGGCGGGAGCTGCACACGGGCCGGTATAATTTTCTCCACCGCTCCTGGGGGCCCATTGAGCCCTATGACGAATCCATGCCGGAGATTTTGAAACGAAACGGCATTTACGCCCACCAGGTCAGCGATCACGCCCATTACTGGGAAGACGGTGGCAGCACCTATCACACCCGCTACAACACCTGGGAAATCTCGCGCGGCCAGGAAGGCGATCCCTGGAAAGGGGTCGTCGGAGACACCGGGCTTGCCGAACACATGACATCCCGCCCGGTGCGCATTGGTGCCGAAGAATGGCGCCAGGACCGGATCAACCGAAAATACCTTAAGAAGGAAGACGACCTGCCCCAGGCGGTCACTTTTAACAAAGGAATCGCGTTCATTCGGGAAAATGGCGCCCAAGAGAACTGGTTTTTACAGATTGAAACCTTCGATCCCCACGAACCGTTTTTTTCACCCCGGAAATACAAAGATCTCTATCCCCATGATTATGACGGTCCTGACAGGGACTGGCCCGGTTATTGTCGGGTGACGGAATCCGAGAAGCAGGTTGCACATTTCCGGTATCAATACGCCGCCCTGCTGAGCATGTGCGATTATTACCTGGGAAAGGTCCTGGACGTGATGGATGAACAGGATATGTGGCGCGATACCTTGCTGATTGTCAACACCGATCACGGCTACCTGCTGGGAGAGCACGGCTGGTGGGCCAAGATGGTGCAGCCGGTGTACGATGAGATTGCTCATATACCGCTTTTTATCTGGGATCCGCGAAATGGTGTGAAAAACGAGAGAAGAAAAAGCCTGGTGCAGACCATCGACCTGGCACCCACCTTGCTTGATTTTTTTGCGGTGGAGAAACCCGGCACGATGCAGGGAAAGGCCCTGGCGGAAACCATTGCTTCGGATAAAGCCGTGCGGGACGCCGGGCTCTTCGGCAAACACGGCGCCCATGTGAACGTGACGGACGGGCGCTATCTTTACATGCGCGGGCCGGTCCATGCAGACAACCAGCCCCTGTATAACTACACCCTGATGCCGACCCACATGACGACACGCTTTTCGGTAGACGAACTTCAAGAAGTCGAACTGGCGCCCCCTTTCTCGTTTACCCAAGGGTGTAAAACCTTGAAGGTTCAGACGTTTTTACGGGACAATCCCCATGTTTACGGGAGTCTGCTGTTTGACCTGGAAACAGATCCCCAACAGGTGACACCGATTACGAATGCGGTGATTGAAAAGCGAATGATCGCGTTGATGGTCAAGCAGATGAAGGAAAAAGATGCGCCGGTGGAGCAATATGAACGCTTGAATCTGCCCATGACAGGGGCTGTTGAAGATAGCCATTTGGCGTTAACCAAAGAGCTGGGATAACCGATACGCGTGGCCGGAAACATCCGAAAACGTCGTATCGAGGAAGAAAACCGTTTATGGAAGTAATTATTCGAAAAGATGCGGATGCCTGCGTGGGCATTGCGGTCAAGATCGTGGTGAAACACATCCGGGAGAAGGAGAAACCGGTGTTGGGCCTGGCCACCGGCAGCACGCCTGAAAAGGTGTATGCGAAATTTTGTGCGATGGTCCAAAGCGGACAAATCAGTTTCAAGCATTGCACCACCTTTAATCTGGATGAGTACGTGG
>JAFDDL010000195.1 GCA_019310865.1 Deltaproteobacteria bacterium
TTTTGGTATGGACGGGCAGATGCCATGTCGTCCACCAAACCCATTCCGTTCACCCTTCAGGGAGTGCGAAAATGAATGCATTGATCATTGCGGAAGGCGCTTTAGATAGTGCCCATCCATAAATGGCTAATTTTCCCGATTTCTGGATGGACAATAGATAATATGAAACGGGCTTGCCTCAGATGCATAACCCACTAAAAAGTGGTATACATCTGAAAAACAGTAACCATATTTATAAGGGAACAAGGAGACAACTTGATGGAATCCGACTCAAGAAATCAAATCATGGTTGTGGATGCACATTCTGATTACCCCATTCAAATCCTCCGGGAACGGCACGAAGGACGGACTCGGGTAATGGAGCGGTTGCACCTGCCCAATTTACGTGCCGGCGGCGTGGTCATGGAAACCGCCGTTATCGGGGGCGATTTCATTATTGCCGGGATCGATTTCCGTGATCCCGCCATTGTGCTGGAAACCCTGGACGCCGTCTATGAAGATATGTCCGAGTCGCCCGGACTGTTTCGACTTATCACCAGTGCAGATGACCTTGACATGGTGGGCAAAGACGACAAGATCAACCTGATGCTCACCATTGAAGGCTCTGCAGCCATCGGCGACAATCTTTCCATGCTGCGAAATCTGTATCGCCTGGGTCTCCGATCCCTGAGCCTGACCCATAACCCCAGAAACATTCTGGCCGACGGGTATACGGAAGGGCCGCATGCCGGCCTGAGCTATTACGGCAGAGCCCTGGTGCAGGAAGCGACGGACCTGAACATGATCATCGATCTGGTTCACATAAACGAGCGGGGATTTTACGACATCCTGGATCTCACCGAGCAACCCGTTGTCGTCTCACACTCCAACGCCCGAAGCCTGTGCGACCATCCGCGAAACCTCACCGATGAACAGATCAAAGCGGTGGCAGACCGTGGCGGCGTTGTTGCACTGAACTTTATGGCCTACACCATTGACCTCGATGTCACCAACGCCACCCTTGGCAAACTTCTGAACCATGCGGATCATATTGTTGATCTATGCGGTGTGAACGCGCTGGGCGCGGGTCCGGATTTTGTGGATTATTTCATCGAACTGCTTATCGAGGACTGTAAGCGTGCCGGAGAGCCCGTTGAAATGGCAGGCTACGTTCAGGGAATCGAGAATATCGGCAAGATGGGCGTATTCATCGACGGGCTGTCCAGCCGGGGCTACAGCGACACGGATATTCAAAAGATTATGGGCGGCAACGTCCTTGATCTTTACAAACGGATTCTGGGCCACGATCACTGACCGGGGTGTTTAGAAATCGTATCGAAGCTCTAACCGGATCATCGCCTCATTACCGGAAAAGGTATACTCGTCCTCGCCGTCGCCGATATATCCGGAACCGGTCAGCTCGATAAAAACGTCATACCACGGATTGTATAACAGCATCGCCGAAACAATGCCGGATCCGTCGGTCAGGTTACCAATGCCGTTGAGGCTGAAGGTAATTTCACTGAGGAAGCATTTTCTGAACGTGGCAAAGAAAGCGCCGTAGTATTTTGACAGGTGATTCGGCTCATAGACCCCGGAACTGAATAGCTAAATGGTTGTCAATCCGATTGCGCTTCCGGCTGATAAATCAACCGGCCTTGACCGTTAATGGTAAGCGCATGGGAGCGAATGACCCCATCATAAACAATACGCCCCTGGCCGTTGATGGTTCCCTTCAACTCACCCCCGTTCATAAACAGGGTCAATGTCGACATACCGGAAAGGGTCGCCTGGGCATTGGTGGTCTTGCTCTGACTGAGGTTACAATCGACGAGACCCGAGGAAATCAATTCAAAGTTTTCGATTTGGTTTGCCGTTCCGGTGATGGTTGCCGCTTCCGTGGCGGTGATTTGCAGCCCATCGCTTTCAAAATGATCGAAGTTCAGGTGTGCTGATCCCCTTAGTTTGATCACTTCGATATCCGGACAGGTGATGCTGGCTTTAAAGGGGGCGTTTTCCCGATGGCGACTGCGGCGAAGGCCCAAGTAAAGGATTTGGTTATCAACCTTGACAACGGAATCGAGGACATAGGCGGGAGCCTGTATTTCGATCTCATGGGTTGCCCCTCGGGTCACTTGAATGTCCCAGACGCCTTGGGAGCGTATTTCAGAAAATGCTCCGAGCGAATAGTCCCGTTTTTCAAAGGACGGATTCATATCCGAAGCGTTTCGAATGTTTCGATTTGTCAGCTCCCATGCAATGGACGCAGCATAGATCAACAGCAGACACGAAATGACAAACCAGATTAATTTATCGCTCTTTTTCATACCTTTCCTTCCTCTTCAGGCAAAAATTTCGTAAACGCTTGATGGCGCTTGCCCAATTCGTCGATGCTGATGTTCAGAACGCTCATGGCTCTAAATACCCTCGGGAGAACATGCTCGATAAATTCCTGCTTCTCTTGGGCCAGAATCACCGATTCGGCCTCTTTTGATACGAAAAATCCAATACCGCGTTTGTTGAAAATGATCCCCTTTTCCTGCAGGTCGGTGTAGGTTCGCATCACCGTGTTCGGGTTGACTTCCACACTGACGGCCATCTCTCGAACCGAAGGTATTTTTTCCCCCGGCGCCCACTTGCCTTCGAGAATGCTGTCGCAGATGCTCTCGCCGATCTGCAGATATATAGCCTGCTGTTTCTGAAATTCCACGTTAGACCTCGGTGTCCGCCAGGCGATAGTAGCCGATAATCCAGCAGATGGGGGCGATAATCGTATGTAACACGCTCTGCATGGGCAAACGGAATATATACGAGGCGTGTGACGTTTCCGTGGTAAAAAGCGCCAGGTCGAATTTCATCACCCGCATGATATTCGGTCCAACGTCGAAGATAAGGTTTAGACTCGATAAGGCCGCCACTGCAAAAAGAATAACCCCCAGACAAAACAAAAAAGCCACCAGCAGGGTTTTCCAGAAGGCGCCCCGCTTGAAGTAGAGCGCACCCACCATAAAGATTGAATGAACGGCAAAGAATGCTTGAATACCGTATAGCATCGATACATTTAAATCGGGAAACCAGAGCAGATTCTTTCCGAAAACGGCGTGATCCAATCCGGCCGCACACATCACGGCCAGACCATATATAACTACCAGCCCGAGAAAGTACCCCAGGGATGTCAGCACCAGTCTGCCGACATACATTTCAAGCATGGAAACCGGTCGAGTAAGCAACAACCCGGCTTCACGCTCATTGCGAAGCTCCTTGAATGATCGACTGGCCAGGATGCTGCCGCCGATGAGCAATGCCGTGACAAAGATTGGCACATGTATAATGCCGGGCATGTCCAAACCGAGCATCAATACCTTGGTACCGGCAAAGAGCAATAAGATCGTGAGGATGATAATCACACAAGGGCTGACCACCAGGATCATCTTCCCCTTTTGCCGAATATCGTTTTTCAGAAGGTGGCCCAAGCGCCCGAAACTCAGTGTATGGCTCATGCCTGCCTCCGTTCCCGTCCACCCAGAATTCGAGCAATTTCAGATTTTTTATCAATCACCGCTTTAAAGAGTAATTCCAGGTCCATACTGGCATCTTCAACGTCATCACTCTCAACCATAACCGCATACCCCCCCGGCACCTTTTCCCAGTAACAGGCCTCCTCCGGTTCCGGTTCTCGGCTTTGCAACTTTATGGTCAGTCGTTGGGAGACGTTCCAGAGCGTGTCATGAAAAACCACTCGGCCCGAATCGATGATCACCACCGGGTCAATCAGCTTTTCCAACTCTCTTGCCTGGTGCGTTGCGATGATAACGGCGCCGTCCTCCGGAGCAAAGGCGGCCAGTAATTTGCGAAAGAGGCTTTTGGACGGAATATCCAGGCCGTTTGTTGGTTCGTCCAGAAGCATCAGCCGGCAGCCGGTGGCCAGTCCGAATGCAATCAGAAATTTCTTCCGTTGCCCGTAGGAGAGCTTGTAGAGCTTCTGATGAATGTCCAGCCCGAATTCCTTTACAATAGCAAAAAACCGGTCAGAGTCGAACCGCTGATAAAACGGTGCAAACATGCTGTGATATCGGTGGACCGTTACCCTCGGCAGCTTGAATTCCTCAGGCAGGTAAAACAGGTCCGCAAGAAACGGTTGGGGGCGTTGGGCCGTCACATACCCCAGGACGCGACATTCGCCGCCCTGGGGGAACCGGAGACCGGCAATCAGTTTGAACAGCGTGGTCTTGCCGGCGCTGTTTTTTCCCAGCAAGCCGTAAATGTCGCCCGGCGTCAGAGACAGATTCAGACCGGAAAAAAGCTTCGTTTTGCCGTAGCCGAATGTTAAGTTTCGAATCTCTATCATTGTCAGCACCTTAGAGTGTACTAGGTTGCTCATACACTAAAGGTATTCAGTGAAGCTTGTCAAGCCTTTTTATCAGCGGGTGTCGCACCCGAGCGTCTGAGGGTAATCCCAGGTGCAATCACCGTTTGTGCCTGACTCAATCGCCTTTTTATGACAAGCTCTTTTCCTGGGTGGTTATTCCATAGATCTGACCGGTAATGTCATACAATCCCATGGAAGTGTTGCTTTCCGTCAGCGACGCTTCGGCCAGTTGCTCCCAAACATTCGGCATCTCAGGGGGTTTCAGCTTTACATCTTCAAGATACTGCGTTTTGCCGGTTTTCAGGCTTTCATAGTCAAATACGGTGATTTCAGGTGCCGGGCCTTTGTCATTTGCATGGTCTCCTCTTGAAGCAACCACCGTGGTTTCGGCAATCAGCGCCTTCTGGATTCCGGTCCCGGAATCCGCAGCGGCAAATGCCGGGATAATCATCAGATAGCTTGCGATTGCAACAATAACGGTCAATGATTTTTTGGCGAATCGTTGTGATTTTTTCTGTTTCATTTTCAATTTCCTTTCGGCTTGGGGTTGCTGAATTCTTGTTATCTTCAGTTTGTGTTTCCTCTTTAGTGTACTAGGTTACTAATACACTAATCTTAGTTTTCCGATCTGTCAAGCATTTTTTTCATCTTTTTTAATTTTTTTTGGGATTACCCTGTTTAATAGCGAAATGGTTGGCGTGTAAGAATCGTAACCTGGCGCAACAGTTCATCTAACCCCGCCTTGGCCGATCCTTGATTTCAATCCTTCAAGCTCCGTTTCGATGTCATTGTCCATCGTTAAATCCTCAAACGCCATTTCGGTGGCCGGCTTCCTGCCAAAATTGACCAGTTCGGCTTCCGCCTCCATCTGCTCAATGCGGCCCTCGAGCTTTTCCATTCGCAGGACCGAATCCATGCCATCTATTCGTCGAATTTCCGCTTCGGCGCGCCGTTTTCGCATGGCCCGAATATGGCGCTGAACAAGCAGGCGCTGCTTTTCTCGAGCACCCGACAGCTTGTCCTCCAGCTTAGAGATGTCGGCCTTGTATTGCTCCACCAGGCGCGTAAGTTCGGTGAGCTCTCGGTTCAGGGATTTTCGGCGGTCAGTATGTCGCCGTTTTTCCATCAATGCTTCACGGGCCAGATCATCCCGGGCCCTTTCCACGGCCAACACGGCCCGATCTTCCCAGAGCTTAATCTTGACGTTCACATCGGTCAGCTCACGCTGAACCTTCTTGCTGCCGGCCATGGTGCCGGCGCACGCAGCTTTTATTTCCACCAGCGTGTCTTCCATCTCCCGGATCATCAACCGGATCAGCTTTTCCGGATCTTCGGCCTTGTCGAGCATGGCGTTGAAATTTGAACTGATAATATCCCGAAATCGTGTAAAAATACCCATGTCATTTCCTCCACTGTTTTTATAGATTCTACTATTCTGACATAGCAGAAACCGTGCCAGTGGTTGTAACATATTAATATAACATCATATGTTGTAAATCCACCCTGACAACCCATGCAAGCATGTTAGCCCTAATTGCCGATTATTGGCATTTAATGCCTTTTCGGGTATTAATCGCCACTAAATTCACCCGATGAAAAAGGGGGACGTTCATGCATAAATGCATAACTCTTGAGAGTTATGCATTTATGCATGAACGTCCCCCTTTATACCGGGATGGTAAAATGAAAGCGGCTGCCTTTGCCGTCGCCCTCACTTTCCGCCCAGATTCGGCCCCCATGAAGTTCTACATATTCTTTCGTCAGAGAAAGCCCCAGGCCGGTGCCTTGATATTTTCGTGTCGATGCGGATTCTGCCTGTTCAAAGGGAGAAAAAATGCGCTCAAGATCATCAGACGCAATTCCAATGCCGCTGTCGCAGACGCTGATATGAATCTCACCGTTCTGTCTTGATCCATCCCCGTTACCGTTTCCTTGCGATACCGTCAAGTTGACTTTACCACCCTCGGGTGTAAATTTGACCGCATTGGCCAGAAGGTTATAGAGAATTTGCTTGATCTTACGTTCGTCTACGAGAATCTTTTCAGCGATGCTCTGAATGTCTGTCGATACCTTGATACCATGCTTCAAGGACTTTTGTTTAACCATTATGACGCTGCTTTCAAGGATGTCCGCTATATTGCATTCAGCAAGCTCCAATTCCGTTTTCCCAGCTTCGATTTTGGAAAGATCCAATATATCATTGATCAACGACAGCAGGTGCTTGCTGCTTTGGAGAATATCGCCAAGGTATTCTTCCTGCTCGGGAGTCAACGCCCCAAAATGCTTTTCAATCATCAATTCGGAAAAGCCGATAATGTGATTCATGGGTGTTCTCAGCTCATGGCTCATATTTGCCAGAAATTCACTCTTGGATCGATT
>JAFDDL010000196.1 GCA_019310865.1 Deltaproteobacteria bacterium
CCCGCCAGGGGAGCCAAGCGGGAATTTTCGTAGTTTTCCATATTTTTTTCAAGCGGTCCCAGATAAGGCTCTATCATGCCCTGATGACAATCCGTGCCAAGCTCAGCAGGCGCAGAAGCAACCCCCACTTTATAAAAGTCGGGCTCTTCGAGCAGTGCACGAATGGTGTGATACCCACCGTAGGATGAACCGGTCACCCCAACCCGGGTAACATCCATCCAGTGGCGGGTTTTCGCTGCGGCCTCGATGGCGGCACGGTGGTCACCCATGACACCGATGCCGACGCCGCGGGTATGGATAACGTCATGAAACGCTTTGCTGCGGCCGGGCGTACCCTGAGTTTCCAGTTGAACCATAATATATCCGCGCTGGGCTCTGGCAAAAATCTCACCACCCCCCATCAACCCGCCCATGAAGTCTCTTGGCATAATGCAGGTGAAGCACCCGGCATATACCACCTCGATAATGGGATATTTCTTTAGAGGGTCAAAGTCGTTAGGTTTGAAGATCCCACCATAGATATCGGTTTTACCATCCTTGGCCTTGACCACAAATTCTTCACCGCACTGATGATCAATCTGCTCGAGACGACTGACATCCGATGTCTCAAGTTCAAGAAGGACTGTGCCGTCGCCTTTAAGAAGGCGACTTGAAGGCGCGTCGGTCAGAGAGGAATGGTTGATCACCACTGATTTTGCGTTGGGTGCAAACTGGGACGCGTGAATTCCCCGCCCACGGGTCAATTGCTCAAAACGCGTTCCTTCAAAATCAGACCGGCATAAATGCAGATCGTAGGCATGTTCCTGATCCGAACCGGCGGTGAAATAGACCCAGCCTTCATCTTCATCCACTGCATCGATGTGGGCGACCGGAAAATCACCGGATGTCAACTGTTCGAGACAATTGCCGTTCATATCGTACATGTAAAGATGCCGCCAGCCGGATCTGTCGGAAATCCACAGAGAGCGTTCTCCATCACTCAGCGGCCAAATCCGTCCGACCATGGCCGGGTCCGGGTCCATATTGTCGGTCGCAGTCCCTGCGATGGAAAAATTCCGAGCAGCCAAATGATAGGGGGCGCTTGTAAAGGTGTCATTTTTTTCTTCCCGGAGTATGGAACGAGCCTTTCCCGTCCTGACATTTATGGCGCGAAGCTCGAGCCATTGGCCATACATGTCATTGCGAAATAAAAGGAGTTCGGATCCATCCGGTGTGAAACCGATTGTGGGGCTGAAATAATCTCCCACACCCATATCCCCACCCGTTATTTCCCCACTAAGTGTATCGATAAAATAAAGCTCCGGCTTTGGCCACGGGTCTCCAATTTTTGCATTATCAAAATATTCGACCTGTTCGTGCCTGCCAAGATAGCGAACGACAGGCGCCTGATGTACCTTTCTGTTATCATATTTAAAAGCGGCCAGAAAACGACCATCCGGTGACCACTTGGCGCTGCCGCGCCAGGGGATGGCACCGCCGATAGACCATTGATAACGTGCCTCGGCATCATCCGTCAGGGGCACAGTTTTTCCGTCAACAACATTGCGGATGGCAAGGTTGCCACTTTGCACGGTTGCAACACGCATACCGTCGGGAGAAAGTATCTCGATAGCCGCCGGCATGGATGCCATTAAATTATCCGGAATCAATAAATTGGGAACACGTCTCTGGCGCATCGCTTTTTCCGGATCATCTACAGACTTCAAATCATAGGTTGCCAGGTCGAGATCAAAACTACGTCCATATATATCAAAGCTCACCGCAGAATTCCCGGCCGGCGTAAATGTTCTGAAGGGCAGTCCGGCATCTTTAAGGTTAATACCCGGGGTATTTGTGAGTACATCTCTGAGCCGGGGAATATCGAAAAAAGGCCTTGAGCTTCCGGTGGCAGGATCGACATGGTAAAATTCATCCGATGGTGCGCTTTCCGGTGCAAACCAGAAAGTCCCGTCGGGCATCCAGTTGGCCTGAACCGAGCCGCCCTTAATCATGGTGTGAAGATATTTGTATTCCTCGAACAGGGCTCGATGGTTCACCTTTGACATTTTTTGTCTCCTTAAAGGGTGATGCATTTGTAAAAAGTCGAGATATGACTTTGTGATAAAATATTATTTTCATAAGTGGAACTTTTTATGCTTGCATTATTATTATCGTTATGATAATAATGCAAGCACTTTCTTTGATTTATTTTAATAGTTGATGCAAAGGCAAGAAAATTAAGGATAAAAACAGATGGCCCGCACGGATGCACTATCCCGAAAAATAGATAAGCTTTATGATATCGAGACCCCGGATCAAATGCCCGGTGGTGTTGTGGGAATTGCCAAGGGAGATAAAATTCTTCATCTTGGCGGCTACGGCTGTGCCAATATTGAATGGAGGGCCCCCTGGACAGTGGATACCCGTTACCGTATTGCATCTGTAACGAAAACATTTACTGCGCACGCTATTCATGTGTTGGCAAAGTCGGGACGGCTTGGCCTTGATGACCCAATAACAAAATATTTTCCAGAGTATTCGCGTTACCAACAGCCAATCACGGTTTCCAACCTTCTGGCTATGTCCTCGGGATTCAAGCATGACGAGGTTACGGCCGAACTGTGCGGTATGCATTCCGTTTCAACGCTTGAATTCTTTGAAAAGGTGGCGCAAAGGCAGGGACCGCTTATGTATCCCCCCGGGTCATTTCAGGTATATTGCTGTACCAACTATCGCCTTCTGGCCCGGCTTATTGAAAAAGTTACAAGTAAACCCTATGGCGATGCCATCCGTGAAATAGTTTTAGAACCTGAGGATTTATTGATCACACACTATGTGCGCGATGCCGTTCATCCGGAGTATCAGGAAGCTAGACCTTATATCCGAGAAAAAGAGGGGCGCTACCGCATAAGTGCCGAGCAATACGATTACGCCACCAGTGGGGACGGTGGACTTAAATCCACCCTCAACGAAGTCCTGAAATACATTATTCACATTAGTCGACCGGAGCCGTGCGGAGCGCCTTCCGTGCTAGAACGATTGGCAACGAGCGTGTCAAAGGTCGCCGGTAAGCGACCGGTTTACGGTCATGGGGTGATGCTGGAGCAGAGGAAGGGAATTCGGTCATGGGGGCATGGGGGCGCGTTTAACAGCTGGTATCAATATTTCCCCGATTATGACGTCACCGTCGCCTGCTTCAACAATGACCAGGACATGCCGTCCAATACCACATGCTGGGATGCTTTTCGCATATATCTTGAAGCGTTCGACCCCCTGGCGCATGCTGAAACCTTCGGCAAGGACACGCCAGCGGTTATTGAAAGATTGGCCGGTGACTACGCCGACATGGAAACCGGTTACTTGCTTAATCTGGAAATCCATAAGGGAACGCTTTTCGCCAATTTCATGGGAAGCGCCGATATGCCGATGCGAGCCGAGGGTGAAAGTGAATACTGGACACACACGATGGAAGTCATGTTTGGTTTCAAAATTAAAAACACGCCCGGGCAAGTGAGACCCACATTGCGGGTATATGATGCCGGCCACGATCAAAACCCCCGCATATTTCAGCCCATAACGACCTCCGACAAATTCCCGAAAGGCGCACATCAATATGAAGGACTATATATTTGGTGGGAAATGGTCGCCCTTCACAGAATAGATACCACAGGGTCCTCCATAGTGCTGCAAATTGGGCTCGGAAATCACGCTGAATCAAGAATCGCCCTTCGTCACCTTGGCGGTGATGCCTTTGTCGGAGGTGATACCGCCGTTCGTTTTGAACGTTCAGACCGGGGTGAGGTCGTTGCCATGCGACTCAGCCGGTACCGGGCACGGGAGGTGAAGTTTATCAGGTTATAGTTGTACCGTGTCACACGAATCCTAACCGAATGAAAAGGAGAAAAAGTATGAAAACATTGCACGGATTTTTTTACGGGACACAGGCTAAAATGGGGAGAACATTGAGGGACATTTTGTTACTGACTTTCTGGCTTTTTTGGGTCCCGGGAGTTGCATTTACCGCAGAAGAAATCCAGGAAGATTTTATGTTGGAAGAAACAACGGTCACGGCGACAAAAACAGGAGAGACCAATCTTCAGGTGACGCCCATTGCAATCACGGCCATCGATGAGGCGTTTTTAAAAAACAAAAAAGCCTTTTCTCTGATGGATCTGACCCAATTCACACCGAATGCAGAGTTTACGGAAAGGGGCAATGGCTGGAACACCATCTACGTTCGAGGGGTCGGGAATTCCAACCCCATTGTGTTATCCGAATCGGCCGTCGCCATGTACATAGATGGTGTCTATGTAGAGCGGGGACTCTCCGGCGGCAACAGCTTTTTCGATATTGAACGCATCGAAGTTCTCAGGGGACCCCAGGGGACACTGTACGGCAGAAACGCAACGGGTGGCGCTGTCAACATCGTTACCAAGGCGCCCAGTGATGAATTGGAAATAAAAGCCGGCGTGGAGATTGGCAGCTTCAGCAAGCGGCGTTTCGATGCCTCGGTGAGCGGCCCCCTCATAGGGGACACGGTCAAGGGGCGAATAACGCTGTCAGACAGCGAAGCGGATGGTTATCAGGAAAATCTTGTTGGAAAGGATATGGCCGATGAAAATTTCACCGGTGTTCGCGGCGCAATCGAGTTTGCCCCCACGGATTCCATAGACATCCTCCTTCGGGGGGATTACTTTGACTCGGTGACCGGGAGTTGGGCTACTAAACATCTGGGTATTGAGGGTTCGGCCCTTGTTTCCGCAGGCTATACGGCACCGGATGATTTTTACGAAAGCCGCATCGATGCGGATCATTTTACCGATGTGACCGATTCGGGGTTCTCCGGACATGTGAAAATTAATCTTCCCCGGGGGATGACGCTGCGCTCTATCACGGGTTATCGAAAGCGGGAGTTGGATAATAAGTACGATCCGGACAGCACCGACTTGAACTTAGGATCTATTTTATACGACACCAAGATTGAATCCTTTTCACAAGAACTTCAACTAAACGGTACCTGGCGGCGTCTAAATTTTCTCCTGGGGGCATATTATTACCGCATGGAAGAAGACTCCGACACCAGCGCCGATCTGAGTTATATTTTTCCCGGATTAACCTTTGAGGGGCGGGGTGATATTGACACCGATTCCTATGCCCTCTTCGGACGCGCCGGATATCAAATTACCGACAAGCTTTGGGCGCATGCAGATCTTCGTTACAGTTTCGAGGAAAAAGGGGGCTTTTCAAACGCATCTTTCAGCATCCCGATTTTGCCGAGCCGTCAAAAAGGATTCTCAGGGGAATGGGACGCAATTACGCCGAAATTCGGGCTCGATTACCGGTTAACCGAAGACGTCTTCTTCTATCTAAGTGCCGCAAAAGGGTTTCGCAGTGGCGTCTTGGCCCCTAATAACATCGCTCCCATTCCTCCGTTCGCCGATCCGGAATTTATCTGGAGCTATGAGGTAGGTGCAAAGACACAATGGTTCGACAACAGACTGCGGGTCAACCTGTCCGCCTTTTATTCCGACTACACAGACCAGCAGGTCATGGTGATGGTTTTTGGGATTGGAAATCTCGTGAACGCTGCAGATTCCAACATTTATGGCGTTGAACTGGAGTTTCTCGCAAGACCACTTCCCGCACTCACTATCAATAGTGCATTTTCATACCTTGATGCCGGTTTTGACGAATATCAGTCAGTTGATGTAATCGGGAATCCCATCGACGCCTCCGGCAACCGAATGCCGCAGTCCCCTGAATTTAAGTTCTCATTGGGGGCTCAGTATGTGTTCACCTTGGCTGAATATGGGTTTCTAACTTGTCGGGGAGACATGGCATGGTCGGATGATAAGTATCTTGACCACCTCGAAACCCCATTGACCGAGGTGAAAGCCCACACACTCTTTAACGGCCTTGTCAGATTCGAAACCAGAGAGGGCAACTGGAGCGTGGAAGTCTATGGCAAGAATCTGAGCGATCAGGAGACGTTTCTGGATTTAGATATTGGGCCGCAAGGTCCATTGGATGTATTTGGAAGCCCGGCCCCTCCCCGGACCTTCGGTGTGCAACTGGTTTATAATTATTAGTTTCCCGAATAGAGCATAATAAGGGCCAAGGAACCTCCTATTATCCTTGGCCCTTTTGTAATCTCGACACATCAAAGCAATAAATTTCAGCGACTCGACACTCGGTTCGCCGACCCGCGCCGCCGTTTATAACGCCAACCAGTTTTCCACGGCAAGTCCCGGCACACGGGAAAACTCACGCTGGTTGGCAGTGATCAGGGTTAAACCAAGGGAAAGCGCTTGGGAGGCAATCAGCATATCGTTCGGGCCGATGGGTGTCCCCGCTTTTTGCAGATGATATCGGAGCTTGACATATCGACGATCAGCCGGTTCCTTCAAAGGCAATATTTCCATGGTGGAAAGTATGGCTTCCAGCTGGGTAGTGAGGCGTTTAGATCCCTTTTTTTCAGCGCCGAATCGCAATTCCGCGGCGACCACGATGCTGGTACAGACGCTCTCTTCCCCTTCTTGTGCAATGCGATCCGTAACCATCCCCTGGGGATTTCGGACCAACTCGGAAATAATGTTAGTATCCAGTAAAAAACGAAGGCTCGGATTCATAACGTGATATCGTCCAGGGGCAGCAGCTCGTCGTCAGTGTCGGGAAACATCTCGTCCAGTTTTTTCAAACCTGCCAGTACCGAAAGCAACCTTCCTTTTTTCACCGGTTCCATGAT
>JAFDDL010000197.1 GCA_019310865.1 Deltaproteobacteria bacterium
GGTCCTCATCGAGCTCGCAGTCGCATCGGGGGCACAGGGGGGTGGTTTCCACCGGCGTCCGGGTATTTTCTCCACCGCAATGGGGACAGTATCGGACCTTTTTGTTCACAGGCTTTTGACAATGTTGGCAGGTTGTCACCATGATGGATGTCTCCGTTATTACGCAGCTGATGGTTTCGACCGGAGCTTCAGTACCGTGATCTCCGGCGGGCAATTAAATCGAATGGGGATTTTGACAGCGCCACAACCCGGGCTGGTATGCCCGGCCATGGCGCCGTATCGCCACAATCCCCGGTAAAAATGTCGACCCGTGTTTGTAAAGGTCAAAATTGCGATGCCACCCGGCAGACAGATCTGACCGCCGTGCGTATGACCACACAGGTAAAGGGAAAATCCACATGCTTCGGCCGGTTGGTAAAGCTCAGGGGAATGGGCCAGAAGCACTTTGCAGTGGCTGCCGGACAGTTTCATACTGCGGATGGCCATCGGTGTCAGATAGTCGTGGGGATCATCCACACCGGTCAATTGAAGCGCGTCGCCATCCTTTTGCAGAATTACCGATTGGTTGGCCAGAATTCGAATGCCGATTCTTTCCAAAGGCGGCACCATGGCCTGGGTATCGTGGTTGCCAAGCACACCGTATATACGCCCCGGCCTGTCTACCGCTGCCACGATTCGGGCCAGTTCCGGGAGCAGCTTTTGAAATGCCCCGTGGCGGGCAAATCGGTAATCACCGGTCATCACGCAAATATCGTATCGGGCCTCTCTGATACGGCTTGCGATCCGGTCTCCCAAACCGTCCAGACTATCCAGGTGTAGGTCGCTCAAATGCAGGATGCGATATCCCGCAAAGCCAAGAGGTAGCCGATCCACGAGCACTTCCAACTGCCCCAGACCGAGATCACAAGCATTTCGATATCCGTATTTGTATAGTCCGCAGACTTTCAAAAGCTCGCCGAAAAGGACAATGGCCTGGTGTTTGAATCGATAAAAGCCAAATCCCTTGGCGCCGGTTCGCCAGTTGCGATAATCGATAGCCTCCAACCGCGAGCGCTGACGACGCCACACCGCCTGCTCATTGGTTTGCTTGGCGGGACTGCAATGTGTTTTTTGTGCCATGCCTCCTCGCTATGGGTCTTCTTCACCCCGCAGGTTATCCAGACGAAGGCGGTGCCGGTTGTCAAAGAGTCGTCGGGAAGCCAACTGAAGTGCAGCCAGGATGCCAAATCCTGTTCCGCTGCTGATTAGAAACATGATGAGAATCTGATACTTGACCGCCTCCAGGACCGAACTGCCGGCAAGAATCTGACCCGTCATCATCCCCGGCAGGCTGACCAATCCCGCTGCAGCCATGGCATTAATGATGGGGATCATGCCGGTTCGCATGCTGTTTTGCCGAATATCGGCCAGGACCATTTTTCGATCCTGGCCAAGCAACAGCCGCTGTTCCAATTGATCGCGTTTCTCCCAGGCTGCCTGGGTCAGGCTGTTTACGCCCAGGGAAATACCGTTCATGGTATTGCCCAGCAACATCCCCAGAAGGGGGATGGCATAGCGCGGTGTATACCACGGTTCAGCGCCCACAATCACGACCAAGGCCATGATCGCAACGGCAAAGGATGAAATGAACATAGCGGCGCCCCCCACGCCGACGCCCCACCACCCCTTGAACGGCCGATGCTGCCGGGCCATCACCTCCCGCGCTGCCGCTGCCAGCATCACCGCCGCCATCAAGGCCACCCAGACCGGTTTGGCGTGGGCAAATACCGTCCGAAGCACCATGCCCACCAATAGAAGCTGCACCGTGGTCCGGCAAGCCGCCACGAGAAGCTGCCCGGATAGGCCCAGACGCATTCGGAAGCTCAGCAACGCCAGCACAAGGACCAGAAACGACGCCATAAGTAAATCAACGGCTGAAAGCGGTATCACATTCATGGGTCCCCCGGCTGTTCAAGTGCCCCGTTTTTCAAAACAAACCGCCGGCCGGCCACACGTCGAAGCTGCCGGGTATTGTGGCTGATCCACAGAACCGGTGCCTGGCAGGCATCCCGGTATCGAGCCACCAAATCTTCCACCCGGCGGGTGTTGCGTGAATCAAGGCCGGCGGTGGGTTCATCCAGCATAAGCACCCGTGGTGCCAAGCTGATCATCCGAACCAGGGCCAACCGCTGACGTTCACCGGTGGACAAACGACTCACGGGCACAGACAACATCTGTTCGTCGAACCCGAGACCTTCCAGCCATTCGTGGTTCACCTGGGAAAAATGCTCCCCCACCCGGTGATACCACCACCGGCTCTCAGCCGGCAGCATGGCCACCTGCCTCCGCCACCGGGGCGCCGGCAGCTCACTGGCGGCATTCCCATCGAGAAACACATCCCCCTGGTGCGGATCGAGGTCTGCGATGGCCCGAAGCATCAAGGTCTTCCCGGCGCCGGAAGGACCGGAAATTCCGACACATTCACCGGGCTCGAGAATCAAGTCATAGGGTCCCCCCATTAATGTGCAAAGACCTTGGATGCGAAGGGTACTCATGAATCGGAAACCTCTTGAAATATTTCGCCTTCGGCCAGCCGGAAAACCGGCACTCGGGAATCGATCCGGCGAAACAGAGCCATCGTGTGGGGATGACAGGTGAAAAACAACACTTGGTTGGATCGGGACAGTTCGTAAATGGCGCGTGCAGCCGCCAGGGTGCGGCTGGGATCGAAATTGACGAGAATGTCATCCATGACCGCCGGTAAGGGTGCACCAACCCGAGTCCGATGACGGATGAACCCGAATCGAATGGCCAGATAGAGTTGCTCGGCGGTGCCGCGGCTCAGGTCGTCGGGCGGTATTCGTTCATGGTGTTTCCCCACGGCTTCGACTGTCTGCTTCCCTACCGGCACGGCAACGCCATGATACCGACCGGCCGTCATCTGTTGGAAAAAGTTCCCTGAATCCCGAAATATTTCCGGTCGATGTTTTTTTTCAAAGGCGGCCTGGGCCTGATCCAGAAGATATCCGGCCAACGCATATCGCGACCATTGCCAGGCCTGCCGGGAAAGCATTGCCTGGCTCTGGGCAAACGCCGCATTGAGACGAATCTGCTCGTCGCTTGCGGCCAGAGCCGTCAGCTCCTGTTTAAGCGCTGCACGTTTCTGGTGAAGCGCTTCCACGCGATCGTTCAACTCCTGAACGCACCTGGAAGCCTCTTTTTCATTGGCATCTACTTTCGCGGGTGTCAACTCCCACAGCACCCGAATGATGGGCTCGATTTCCGTTTCGCCGGTGGTCTGTTCAACCAATTTCTCGAACCGGGCAATGTCCGCCCGAAGCGCATCGCTTCGGGCAAGCTCCCGTCCGCATTGGATAAAGTCCTCCTCATAGAGCAGACCGGTGGTTTCAAGAAGTTGACGAACGGCCCCCTGGGTTTTTTCGAGTGCTTGAATGGTTTTTTCCCTGTCCCGCTCAATGACCGTCAGTTGCGCCGTCAGGTCCTGAATAGCCGCATCGGTTTGTTTCCAGTGTACCATCTGCCCATATCGTATTCGGCGTGCCATTCGAATCCGCCGGAGAAACTGAGTCCAAAATCCCAGTATCAGGCCTGCAGTAGGCACAATGACGACCCAATCCCGCTTATCTATCAGGATGGCCACCCCGGCCCCCAGGACGCCCAGGAGCATAATGACCGGGGCAACCCACGGCTTTCCCGGCGCTTTCGGACGCCTGAGGGGCTTTGGGCTTGCCTGCATGTTGTCCCGGGTTCGGTCCAAATCAATCTCGTGAATGGATTCTTCAAGCGTGCCCCGGGCATTGACAAGGGATGCCGCCCGTTGCGTCAATTCGGCGGCTGTATCCTGGTAACTCCGCCGGGCATCCCGGAGCGCTTCCAGTTGCGCCAGGCCCTCTTCTGGAAAGGATTCGGGAGGGGGGACCATTGCGCTTAATGTCTGCCTGTTGGCTCGATAATCCAGCCAGTCCGTCCAAAGTCTGGCCAATGCGGCGTATCGGTTTTTAAGCCGGCGCTGGCCGGATCGCTCCGCCTGGGTAATTCGAATGTCTTTCGCCACACGCGCCAGCGCGTCGCTTGCCATATCGTATTGCGCAACCTGGCCCTGTGCCACCTGCCGGGCTTTTTGAATCTGATCTAATCGGTCGAGTGTTTGATTGATAGCCGGTTTCCGCCCGCCGGGTTTGAAAAGCCGATCCTTGTGCTCTTTAATTTTTCTCCGAGCCCGGGGCAAGGCCTGAATTGCAGTCCCCAGGCCGGCACCGTAGATCGTGCTGGTGATGGTTTGACCACTCAGTGAATCCATTTGTGCGAGCTCAGAAAGACCAAATGCATAAATATTCCTGTAGGCCTCACGGGTCATGCCGCCCAATAGTTGATGCAGTACCACATCGTTATCTTCCGGACCGTCGGGACCCATCACGTTAAGCCGACCTCCGCCGGGCCCGGGCGTTCGGAAAACACTGTAAGGCACCCCGGTTTTGGAAACCAGATCGATACGCCCTCCGTGATTGCCCCCGGCCAGGGGGTCATAGCGGGCGTCTTTGGCATTGGTGCGTGGAAATCCGAAAAGCACCGACCGAAAAAAGCCCAGCAAGGTTGACTTTCCCGCCTCGTTATCTCCATGGAAAACAATTAAATCCGTGTCCAGTCCGGATACGGATTGGTCATGGAAGACGCCGAATCCATCTATATGAAATCCGCTTATTCTCATGAATCCGGTTCCAGTAAATCAATACACAGCCGCTGCGCTTCCTGCACCAGCCGCTGAAGATCCAATGGCGACAGGGTGGATAGATAAGGACGAAGCCGGCGGTTTTCGAAAAGTGCCCCCAGGGCTGTTTCCGTAAACTTTTTGGGGTGAAGATCATCTGCGCTCCTGAGAAGCTGCCCGACCAGGTCGTCCGCCTCCCGGCGTCGCGCCAAATCCATATCCGGCATACAGTCGACTTGAAGATCGATAATCCAGGTCGTCGGCTTCATGGTCTTGCCGGTCTGTTTCAGGCGCAGCAAAAGCGCCTCCACCGCGTCATCCCGTCTCAAATCCTTGTATAACGGTCCCCGGCCGGTCAGGGTGATGCGTCCGATGACGAGTCGGCCGTCACCATTTTGATGCATGCTTTCAGCCTCAGCCCCAAGCGCCTGCTCCAGCGCATCCAGTGTTTTCACCCCCTCAATTGAAACACCGGCTGCAGCCCACCGGACCTTGTCCAACATGATGAAGGTCTGTGAAACACGTTGGGATTCGTCCACCATCACCCGGTAACACCCCCGAGCGCCGGTTTCGCGAATGCTGAGGCCCTGGCTGCAGCCAGGATAGACAATGTGGGGATCCATTTTCAGAATCTTTCGCGTGTGCACGTGACCCAGCGCCCAATAATCAAACCCTTTTTCAGAAAGTCCTTCCACGGTGCAAGGCGCATAGGCATCATGGCCCGGCTGGCCACCGCAGTTGCCGTGCAACAAGCCGATCTGAAACAGGTCCGGTCGCTTCGCGGTAAACCGCTCGGAGAGATTTCGCAGCTCCCGTTGATGCGGATGGCTGATCCCCGATACCGTTGCCACCGGCACACCGTTTTTGGACACAATCTCGGTTTCTACGTCTCGGGAGCTGAAAATATGCACCTTTTCCGGCCAGGAAAGTTTGCGAAGCCAGGCCTCTCGTGGATCGTGATTACCAAAGACCACAAAGGTTCGAATGCCGTGATTCGAAAGCTTGTCCAGACCGTCCCGGAAAGCCAGCTGCGCCCGCACGCTCCCATGGGCCCGGTCAAAGACATCACCGGCCACAAGAAGGAAATCGACGGGATCCTCCAGGCAGGTTTCGATCAAGATCTCGAATGCCTGGAATGTTGCAGCCTTCAGCGCTTCGGCCATGGCGGACTGTCTTTCGGCCACACCCACAAAGGGGCTGCCCAGGTGCAAGTCAGCAGCATGTATAAAGGAAAACGATTTCAAAAGACGGCCTTTGCGTTCTGGTTTACTCCGGATAGCGAAAACTCCGAGAGCACGTCTGTGCTTAACCTACTTTCTGGCTCATGTGCATATTAATTTTACGCGAACCCTAAAAAGAATTCTTCGGATATTCAAGCAAAAAATCGGTTGACACAGGACGGTCAATTCTTTACGTCTCATAAAAACGGTCAGAGAAGGTATAAACTATTTTTAGAAGAATACGGATTAAATAAGGGGGCACCCATGTTAAAAGGATCTTATACCGCGCTTATCACCCCGTTTGCCGACGACACGGTCGACTACGATGGCCTGGATAAACTGATTGAATATCAAATCGGAAATGGCATCAGCGGGATTCTGGCCGTGGGGACGACCGGAGAAAGTCCGACACTGACCTGGGACGAACACCACAAGGTTATCGAACATGTGGCCCAAAAGACCCGTGGTCGAGTCAAGTGCCTTGCCGGTACCGGCAGCAACAACACAAAAGAATCCCTAGCGGCCACCCAATCAGCCGTAAAAACCGGTGTCGATGCGGTGCTGCTGGTGGACCCGTATTATAACGGCCCCAGTTCCCTTGAAATTCGACGTGAATATATCACGCCCATCGCCCAGGCTTGCCACGACGTGCAGATTATCCCCTATGTGATTCCGGGCCGAACCGGCGCCCAGCTGCTTGCCGAGGACCTGGCCATTTTGAATCGGCAATATCCCAATGTGAGCACCGTTAAGGAGGCCACTGGTAATATTGAGAATATGCGCCACACCCGGACCT
>JAFDDL010000004.1 GCA_019310865.1 Deltaproteobacteria bacterium
AATATTAGCGTATCCCGGAACCGTGAAAGGAAAAAAGGACACCCTTTCCTTTCACGATATTGCCCATATGGCGGAAAGTGGCACCGGCCCCGGGCAATTGGCGGCCCATGCTTCGTACACAACGCATGATGCGACATTTCCCTACGGCGCCCATTTCTGCCAGGTAGCGGTTAACACCCGAACAGGGCAAATCAAGGTACAAAAGTACCACGCGTATATGGATTGCGGCACACCGATCAATCCCGAAATGGCGGAAGGACAGGTCTATGGGGGCATTCTGAAATCAATCGGGCATACACTTTGGGAAGAAATGAGGATGGATGAGAAAGGGGTGTGCCTGAATCCGGATTTAAAGCGCTATGGGGTTCCCATGATCGGTGACATTCCTGACGATTTCAAAGTAGTGTTCATTCCAACAGATGATCCCTATGGCCCCTACGGGGGAAAATCGATATCCGAAGTAAGCACCAATGGCGCCGCTTGTGCCATTGCCATCGCCATCCATGATGCCGTGGGCATTTGGATGCGGGAGTGGCCGTTTTCGGCGGAGAAGGTTTCGAGGGCGTTGGGGAATATATAACCGGACGGAAAACAGACGATGAAATACTCCGGATCGCTTCGCGAGCGTTTGCAACATACAATTTTTTATTGACATAAAAAAATGAAAATATGAGACACCCATGAACAATAAAGAACTCGATTTTTTGAAGCGATTGGCAAAGGGACTCGTAAAAATGTACGGGAAACGATGCGAGGTGGTCATTCACGATTTCACCGATATCACGCGATCCGTGATTCACATTGAGGGGGAAATCACCCATCGCGCTGTTGGCGCACCCATTACCGACCTGGTCTTCCGGCTGGTCAATGAATTCGGGGACGATGCGCCTGACAAGATCGGATATAAAAATACCACCGACGACGGGCGGATCCTCAAGAGCTCAACCTTTTTCACACGTGACGGCAACGGCAAACTTGAGGGATGCTTTTGCATTAACTTCGATGTCACCGACTTTATGTTTCTGTCAACGGCGTTTACGGAATTTAATCCTTTTGAAATGAATGATAATAGCGGCACCCAAGAGTCTTACACCAAAAGTTTTCCCGAAACCATGGAATCCGTCATAGACAGCGCTATTGCAAAATGCGGAAAAATACCCGCTACGATGGACCGAAATGAGAAAATGGAGCTGGTCCGGCAACTGGAAAAAAGTGGTGTATTTAAAATCAAGGGAGCCGTCAACTACATGGCCAAGACCTTTGGGTCATCCAAATACACCATCTATAATTACATCAAAGAAGTGCGTTGATAAGGTGCAGGCGAGAAAAGGGGATACCCGACCATGCCACAACCGAATTTTGAAAAGATCAATGAATGGGCCGATCGATACAGAATCGATATGATTCGCTTTTTAAGGGATTTGATTCGCTTGCCCAGCGAAAGCGGCCAAGAAGAAAAAGTCGTCTTACTGATAAAAGCTGAGATGGAAGCGGTGGGATTCGATAAAATCGAAATCGATCCCATGGGTAATATACTCGGAACCATCGGAACCGGAAACACGGTCATTGCCATGGATGCCCACATTGACACTGTGGGGGTCGGCAACAAAGATAACTGGGAATTCGATCCCTACGAAGGCATGGGAACTTGGGCTTGAAGCCGATTACACCCTGGTGGTTGTGGGCAGCGTACAGGAGGAAGACTGCGACGGTCTGTGTTGGCAGTACATCATTAAAGAATCGAAACTGAAACCCGACTTCGTTATCTCCACAGAACCCACCGACGGAGGCATTTACCGCGGGCAACGTGGACGAATGGAAATCAGGGTGGACGTCAAGGGCATCAGTGCCCACGGTTCGGCCCCGGAGCGTGGGGACAACGCCATCTTCAAAATGGGTCGAATATTAGGTGAGTTGGAAGCATTAAACGGTCAGTTGAGGTCCGACGACTTTCTGGGTAAAGCCTCTTTGACCGTCTCCGAAATCTTCCATTCTTCACCTTCCCGTTGCTCCGTAGCCGATGGTTGCGCCATCTCCATTGACCGGCGTCTGACCGCGGGAGAAGACCAAGACTCGGCACTCCTTCAAATCAAGAATCTCCCGGCGGTCCGGGCTACCCGGGCAGAGGTTTCCCTATATACATACGATCGGCCATCCTACACGGGTCTCGTTTATCCCACGGAGTGTTACTTCCCTGCCTGGACAATTCCCGAGGATCACCTTGTAACCCAATCGGCGGTAGCTGCCTGCAAAGCCCTTTTCGGCAAGGCACCCCGTGTGGATAAGTGGACCTTTTCAACAAACGGGGTTTCTATCATGGGTCTGTTTGGCATCCCGTGCATTGGCTTCGGACCTGGAAAAGAAGCCGAAGCCCACACGCCAAACGAAAAGACATGGAAAGATGATTTGGTTCGTTGCGCTGCCTTCTATGCTGGGCTGCCGCTGACATATTTGGAAGAAAAATGCAATCATGGATACACAAAAAATTAAAACCCAGGTTAAAAAACTGGCCGAACTCAAATTTCAAAACATGTACCGCAATGATTTTCTTCTGACCTGGGAAAAAACCGACGGTGAGGTGCAAGCCACCTTTTTGATCGCCGAAATTCTCAGGAACCTCCGGCTGCAAAACATCTCCTGCCGCATTTTCGATAGCGGCCTGGGTGTCTCTCTTTTCCGTGACCAATCTACCCGAACCCGGTTCAGCTTCGCCGGCGCATGCAATTTTCTGGGGCTAACGGTGCAGGATCTGGACGAAGGTAAATCCCAGATCGCTCACGGCGAAACCGTGCGCGAAACCGCCAACATGGTCTCGTTTATGGCCGACGTGATTGGTATCCGGGATGACATGTATATCGGCAAAGGCAACGCTTATATGCGCAAAGTGGCTCAGGCCGTTCAGGAGGGCCACCGGGAGAACGTCCTCGAACAGCGGCCCACCCTGGTGAACCTGCAGTGTGACATCGATCATCCCACCCAGTCCATGGCCGATATGCTACATCTCATTAACTACTTTGGCGGAATCGACAACCTCAAAGGAAAAAAATTGGCCATGACATGGGCCTACAGCCCCTCTTACGGCAAACCCCTGTCGGTGCCCCAAGGGATCATCGGTCTGATGACCCGTTTCGGCATGGAAGTCGTCCTGGCCCATCCCCCGGGATATGAGTTGATGCCTGAGGTGCTGCAGGTGGCGAAGCGTAACGCGACCCGCAGCGGCGGCAGTTTTACCAAAACCGACACTATGTCCGAGGCCTTTGAGGACGCCCATATCATCTACCCCAAGAGTTGGGCACCCTTTGCAGCCATGGAGAAACGCACGGATCTTTTCAGCCGGGGGGACGATCAGGGCATCCGCGACCTGGAAAACGAATTGCTGGCTCGAAACGCCAAACACAAGGCGTGGGAGTGCACCGAGTCGTTAATGGCCACCACCCACGAAGGCAAGGCCCTTTACATGCACTGCCTTCCCGCCGATATCACCGGTGTAAGTTGTGCTGAGGGAGAAGTAGCGACCGGCGTATTCGATCGGTACCGGGTGCAACTGTACAAAGAGGCCGGCTACAAGCCTTATATCATTGCAGCCATGATCCTGTTGAGCAGAATGAAACACCCTTTAGAAACCCTAAACGGTTTACTGAAGACGGCCACTCTCCGTATCCGGTAATTGACACATGGTAAGCCCGAACAATTGTGTAATCGGACAAGACGGCATCCTTTCGGCCAAAGACGTGCCCGACATCGAAGTGATCGGTGAAGAAAGGTATCCCCGATGACCTTATACTTGAAAAACGCTACCTATCTGGATTGGCAGCATTTGGAAATAACATCGACCCATATCAGAGTTGAATCGGGTCCTGAAGGTGGTATCACTTTCCTGGAAGCTATACCAGCTGAGGATACCCTCGACGCTGAAGACCGGGTTTTGAACTGCAGCGGCAAACTGGTTACCCGGTCATTCGGCTGCGGCCACCATCACATCTATTCCACTCTGGCCCGGGGTATGCCCGCGCCCAGAAAAATCCCGATCAACTTTGTGGAAATACTCCGATATGTCTGGTGGCACATGGACAAACGCCTGGATCTGGAGATGATAGAAGCCGGCGCCCTGGCGTCGGCCATCTACTGCGCAAAAAACGGTGTCACCTTCGTTATCGATCATCATGCATCCCCGTTTGCAATAGAAAATTCCTTGACCACTATCGCCAACGCCTTTGATCGGGTGGGCATCGGTCACTTGCTCTGCTACGAGATCTCCGACCGGGACGGTGAAGGCCCCCGGGAAGAGGGCCTGGCTGAGACCGACTGTTTCCTGGCATCGGGCGGCCAGGGGCATGTGGGGCTGCATGCTTCTTTCACGGTGGGCCATGAACTCCTTCAAAAGGCCGTTGATCTGTCCCATAAACACGGTACTGGAATACACATGCACGTAGCGGAGGACCGGTCCGACCAGGATGACGCCCTGGAAAAATACGGCGTGCGGGTAGTGGAACGTTTGGAGACCGCCGGCGTCCTGTCGCTGGAAAAATCAATCCTGGCCCATTGCATTCATCTCTCCGAACGGGAAGTGAATCTATTAGGCCGATCGGGCGTCTGGGTGGCTCAGAACATAGAGAGCAACCAAAACAACAACGTCGGGGCAGCCGATTACACCGCATTCACCGATCAAGTGATGCTGGGCACCGACGGCATGCATTGCGACATGCTTCGAAGTGCCCAGGCTGCCTATCTGACCGGCAAGGCAACCGAGGGCATCGGCGTCGACACCATTTACCGGCGCTTTCGCAATTTCCACCATTACATTCAAGCATTCGGGGTCGTGGGGGACGGGGACAACAACCTCGTCGTCCTTGATTATGATGCTCCCACGCCCGTAAGCGCAGACAATTTTCCAGGACATTTCATTTACGGCTTGGATGCCCGCCATGTCGAAACGGTCATCGCCCAGGGCCGGGTGATCCTGGAGAATCGCCGAATCACTGCGGTGGATGAAGCGTCGGTCTTGGCCCATGCCCGCGAAATGGGAAAAAAGCTTTGGGAAAAGTTATGACCCCGGAACCCCCAATGAAAAATATACTGATTAAAAACGGCGTCATTGTCACCGAAACGGAAACCTTCGAAGGTGATCTGATGGTCAGCCAAAATGTCATCTCACGAATCGGGACAGACCTGGAGGTCTCCGGTGATGCGGCCGTGATCGATGCGGGAGGCAAGTACGTCCTTCCCGGCGGGGTCGATGTCCACACGCACCTGAATCTCACCGTGGGGGAGACCCGGGTCGGGGACGGTTTTTTCCAGGGCACGGCTGCCGCGGCGCACGGCGGGACAACCTGCGTCGTGGAGCACCCGGGTTTCGGTCCCCCGGGCTGCAGCGTGAAACATCAGGTAGCGGTGTATCAGGCCGATGCCGCCGGTCAGGCAGTAGTGGATTATGGGTTGCATGCCGTCCTTCAGCACCTGGAAGCTCCGCTGCCGCTGGATCTCGATGAGTTGGGCCCCATGGGAGTGCCCAGCGTCAAGATCTATCTTACTTACGACGGACGCCTAAACGATGGAGAGATCCTGAGTGTACTCAACCGTACCCGTAAACTCGGGCTTTTGGCCGTATTTCACGCTGAAAACCACGCCATCATCCAATTTTTACAGGATCGGTTTAAACAGCGAGGCAAAGCAGCCCCCCGCTACTATGCCATGAGTCGACCCGATTTCTGTGAGACGGAAGCTATCCAGCGTGTGCTTCATCTGGCCCGGGCCGCCGGGGATGTGCCGGTCTATTTTGCCCACCTCTCCACAGCCGAAGGCCTGGATATCATCGAACGGGCACGGCGCAGGGGACAGCCGGCGTACGCCGAAGTCTGCCCCCAACACCTGCTGCTGGATGTCTCCTGTTATGATCCGCCCGATGTCGAGGGGCTCAAATACGTCATGGCGCCCCCCGCCCGCCGGACCGAGGATCGGGAGGCCCTGTGGCAGGGCCTTCAAAACGGCTCCATACAGGTGGTGGGCTCCGATCACTGCGCCTTTACCTGGGCAGACAAGCTGCGACTGGGGCGAGATGATTTCTCGCGCTGCCCCGGCGGTATCCCGGGGGTGGAAACACGTCTACCGTTGATGTTTTCCGAAGGTGTACTCAAAGGCCGCCTTTCCCTGAATCGCTTCGCGGCGCTCGTGGCAACGGAGCCTGCCAGGATCATGGGGCTTTACCCGAAAAAAGGAAGCCTGATTCCCGGTGCTGATGCAGACCTGGTGATCTTTGACCCAGACCAGGAAAAGGTCATCACCCCGGACATTCTCCACGATGCCGGCGGTTACTCTCCCTATGAGGGGATGACGGTATGCGGCTGGCCGATGCTCACCATGGTGCGCGGCAAGGTAGTAATGGACCGGGGGCGCTTGACTGCCGGAAAGGGATGGGGTCGGTTTGTCAGCCGTCAGCTGGTATAAACCTTATTTGGAGTCAGATAAATGAGCAGTGACAAATTTGTTTGTTGTGATATCAGCACGTTGCTGAAATGGATATTGGCCGAAGAAGCCACCGGTCGGATTTTCGGGATATGTCGGGACCTCTTCTTTGTTCCCGGAAAATCGGATCCGTTTCGAATGCAGCGGTATGGCAAGACCCTGGAGACCCCCCTCGGCGTGGCAGCCGGCCCGCACACTCAGCTGGCGCAAAACATCATTTCCGCCTGGCTCACCGGGGCCCGTTACATGGAGCTTAAAACCATACAGGTACTCGACGAGCTGTCGGTGACCAAACCCTGCATTGATATGACCGACGAAGGCTACAATTGCGAGTGGTCCCAAGAGCTTACCTTGTCACGGTCTTTCGACGAATACCTGAACGCCTGGATCCTTCTGCACATTCTCAAAGACCGGTTCAACTGGGGCAACCCGCGTGAACAGGGATTTATCTTCAACATGAGCGTCGGCTACAACATGGAAGGCATCCTCAGCCCCACTGTCCAGCATTTTCTGGATAAAATGGCGGATTGTTCGGCGGAAAAGACCAAAAAGATCGAACGCCTGGCCCGATTCTATCCAAGAATTCGTAAGCTGGAAATTCCGAACTGCATCTCGGACAACATCACCATCTCCACCATGCACGGATGCCCCCCGGACGAGGTGGAAAAGATCGGCCGCTACTTTGTTTCAGACCGAAAGCTCAACACCACCATCAAGCTCAACCCGACACTTCTGGGACCCGACCGGCTGCGGGGCATCCTCAACGATCAGTTGGGGTTTCAAACGACTGTACCGGATGAGGCCTTCGCCCACGATCTCACGTATACCGACGGGGTGGCCCTGATCCGAAACTTGCAGCGCGAAGCCTGCAAGGACAGTGTAAACTTCGGCATCAAACTGACCAACACCCTGGAAACGCTCAATGAAAAGCAAAATCTTCCCAAGAGCGAGCCGATGGTCTACATGAGTGGCCGTGCCCTGCACGCCATCAGCATAAACCTGGCCTCACGCCTGCAAGCCGAGTTCCAGGGCGTTTTGGACATCTCCTTTTCCGCCGGGGTGGACTGTTACAACTTCGCCGATGTGATCGCCTGCAACCTGAAACCGGTGACCGTTTGCTCGGACATTTTGAAACCGGGCGGATACGGCCGGCTCTCTCAGTACCTGGAAAAATTGAGCCGGGCCTACGCCGGGGCAGGCGCCGCATCACTTGACGATTTCATCCGGGCTAAAAACGGTAAACCGGTGAACGTGGCAAAAGCCGCACTGGAGAACTTGTCAATCTATGCCCAGGCAGTGCTTGATAATCCTGCCTATCATAAACGCCGGTTCCCCTTCGAAAACATCAAGACGCATCTTCCTTTGAACACCTTCGACTGTATAACAGCCCCCTGCATGACCACCTGCCCCGTCAGCCAGGACATCCCCGCCTACATGTATCACACGGCCCGGGGGGATTATGAAACAGCCCTGGCGGTCATCATGGCCGATAATCCCTTGCCCAACATCCAGGGGATGGCATGCGATCATCTCTGCCAGGAAAAATGTACCCGTATCCATTACGACGATCCACTCCGGATCCGAGAGGTTAAACGCTTCGTGGCCGAAACGGTCGCGGGATCGGTCCGGCTCACGCCCGCATCCCCCAACGGCATCCGGGTGGCGATCGTGGGCGGTGGCCCGTCCGGCCTCTCATGCGGCCACTTTTTGGCGTTAGATGGCTTTGAGGTCCATGTTTTCGAAAGCCGTTCATTTGCCGGAGGTTGGGCTGCGGACGCAATTCCGGCTTTTCGGCTGGACGAGGCCGGCATCAAAAAGGATATTGATGCCATCCTGTCCCTGGGCATCACCATGCATTATGAAACCCCAATCGACCGGAACCGCTTTGAGGCGCTTCGCCGTGATTTCAACTATCTCTACATTGGCGTCGGGGCCCAGGAGGGCACGGCACTGGGCGTGGCAGGCGAAGATGCAGCCGGCATATGGGATCATTTGCGCTTTCTGAGTGCGGTTCGGCAGGGTCAACGGCCCGATCTGGGGCGAACCGTGGCCGTGTTCGGCGGCGGCAACTCGGCCATGGATGCTGCACGCACGGCCAAGCGCCTCGTGGGCCCGGCGGGCAAGGTGAGTGTACTCTATCGGCGTACCCGTCGGGAGATGCCCGCCGCACCGGAAGAAATCCAGTCACTTCTGGACGAAGGCATCGATCTGCTGGAATTGACAGCTCCCGAATGCCTGCTGGTGGCAGATGGTCGCGTCCGCGCCAATCGCTGCTTTCGCATGACGCTGGGCGAAAAAGATGCCGGCGGCCGGCCGGCCCCCATCAAAATCGATGGCTCCGAGTTCGAATTGAAAGTGGACAGTGTTATTTCCGCCATCGGTCAACGTGTCAACCTGGACTTTTTCCCCCATGACAAACTTGAAATCCACCCGGATACCCGGGAAACACAGGTTGAAAATGTCTTTGCCGGCGGTGACGCCGTGCACGGGGCCGCGACTCTTATCAAGGCCATTGGGGACGGAAAAAAAGCCGCCGCATCGATCCGCAGGCGAGCCCTTGCCGGTGCATGGACACTGGCGGTTAACCATGTAACGCCCCGGAATGCAGCTGAACTGGAAAAGCGCCGGGCACGCCGGGAGACGGGTGTCCGTATCCCGGAAATCGAAATTGACCGACGCCTGAACTTTGACATGGTGATCGAAACACTGGATGTCTCTGCAGCGAAAAAGGAAGCGTCCCGCTGCCTGCAATGCGACCAACTGTGCGATATCTGTGTGACCGTCTGTCCCAATCGCGCCAACATGAGTTATTCCCTGTCCCCCACCGTGTTCACCGCACAGAAAGCCAGACGGGTGGGCGATAAGGTGGAGATCCGGAATTTCGAGACCATCCATCTGAAACAGCGCCATCAGGTTCTCAATATCGGCGATTACTGCAACGAGTGCGGCAATTGTACAACCTTCTGCCCGACCAGCGGGGTGCCTTACCGCGACAAACCCCGGTTCCATGTTTCCAGAAAAAGCTTTTCGGCTTCCGATCGCGGGTACTATCTTTCCCATCCCATGCGTTTGGAGAGCCGCCAAGACGGTCGTCACGCTCTCCTGGAATGCACATCGGACGGTTTTACATACGAAAATGAGGACGTGCAGGTGAGGATAAATGATGACCATTGCGCCGTCCACGTAGAATTTAAAAAGGCCGGATGTACCACTATCGATCTAAAGCAGCCGGTGATTATGTCGATCCTGTATCAGGCGATCCGGCATCTGCCGCCGCTGTCATTCGATGGGGCATGCCCCCAAACAGAAGACGAAACATGATAAACAATTTGCATCGGATTGTGGAAATCCACCGGGGCGATACCCTCTGCAACCGAAACACCCATAATTTAAGGTAGCAAAATGACAGTCGGAAAATCGGTAAGAAGAGTGGATGGGGTGGCCAAAGTCACCGGAAAGGCTCGTTATACTGACGATCTGTCCATGCCCGGCATGCGGGTGGCCAAGTATTTGCGAAGCACCGTGGCCCACGGAAGGGTGCTCCGAATCGACACCGGTCGGGCCCGGGGACTTCCGGGCGTGGACGGTGTGTTTACCTTTGAAGACATTCCCCAAAATGCCTTCGCCACCGCCGGACACCCCTTTTCCCTGGACCCGGATTATCGGGATGTGGCCGATCGACTACTGCTGACCGACCATGTTCGCTACGAGGGCGACGAGATAGCCGTGGTGGTAGCCAAAGATGAACTGACCGCCGGACGGGCGCTGGCACTCATCGATGTGGAATACGAAACCTACAAACCGCTGGTGCGCATCAAAGACATTTTGGCCGCGGACGCGCATGAAATCCATAAGCGAACCCGAAACATCGTCAAGGCGCATACATTTGTAGCCGGGGGGGACCGGGACCAGGCACGAAATGCCTGTGATCACCGGATCGAGGGGCGCTTTCAAACTCAGATCACCCAGCATTGCCACTTGGAAAACCATACGGCCTATGCCTACATGGATGATCTGGAAACAATCGTGATTGTCACGTCCACACAGATTCCTCACATTGTGCGCCGCGTTGTGGCAGAGGCGCTGGGGCTGCCCATTGGCCGCATTCGTGTTATCAAGCCCCATGTCGGTGGCGGCTTCGGCAATAAGCAGGATGTCATCCTCGAACCCATGGTGGCCTTCTTGACCTGGAAACTCGGGGGTTTCCCCCTCCGTCTCAAGATGGAACGTGAAGAGGGCATGGTCGGAACCCGAGTACGTCATCCCTTCCGGGTGGACGTGGCCGTGGGATTCATGCAGGATGGTACGCTCCGGTTGATCGAGCTCGATGCCCTTTCCAACACAGGGGCGTATGCCTCCCACGGGCACTCCGTCGTCTCAGCCGGGGCGGCAAAAACGCATTATATGTACCCCCGTGCCGTTTACGCCTGCTCGGCCCGTACTATTTATTCCAATATCCCCACCGCCGGCGCCATGAGAGGTTACGGCTCGCCCCAGATGATCTGTGCGCTCGAGTGCCTTATCGAGGATGCCGCCCGATCCCTGGGTATGGATTCAGTTGAATTCAGGCTGAAAAACGCCGCCCAAGCGGGGGATAAAAACGGCATTACCCAAAAAACCATTCTGTCTTGCGAACTAACAGGCTGCCTCGAAAAGGGACAGGCGATGATTCAATGGGACCGAAAGCGAGCTGAGTGGCCTTCGCGCCAAACCGGACCGGTTCGTCGGGGTCTGGGAGTCGCCTGCTTCAGTTACGCTTCGGGTACCTGGCCGGTCTGTTTGGAATCCGCCGGCGCACGCATGATCCTCAACCAGGACGGATCGGTACATCTGCAGGTGGGCGCCGCCGAGATCGGCCAGGGATCGGATACGGCCTTTGCGCAAATGGCGGCGCAAACCGCCGGCATTCCCTTTCCCATGGTGCATGTGGCATCCACGCAGGATACCGATGTAACGCCCTTCGACACCGGGGCTTATGCCTCTCGCCAGATCTACGTGACCGGCCAGGCGGTCATGTACACGGCCCGGCAGTTGAAAGAAAACATTTTGAACTACGTTGAAATCATCAAAGGCATGAAGGCCGAAGATCTCGACATCGTCAACGGTGACATCGTCATGGTACGGTCGCCGGAAACGAGCGTAATGACCGTCGCGGAAGCAGCCATGGACGCTTACTACAACAAGGACCGCGGCGGCCAGATAACGGCTGAAGTCAGCCACAAGACCCGTAGTAACGCCCCCACCTACGGATGTACCTTCGTCGACCTGACCGTCGATATCCCCCTGTGCCGCGTTGACATCAATGAGATCTACAACATACACGATTGCGGGGTGGTGGTGAATCCGCTATGCGCCGAGGGTCAGGTGCATGGGGGAATGGCCATGGGGATCGGGGCCGCGCTCTTTGAAACGTTGATGGTCGACCCGGATTCCGGCCGCATCTACAACAACAACCTGCTGGATTACAAGGTGCCTACCATCATGGATACACCCGATCTGGGGTCAGCATTTGTGGAGACCCATGAGCCGACTCACCCGTACGGCAGCAAATCTCTGGGGGAGCCGCCCGTGCTGTCCCCCGCGCCGGCCATCCGCAATGCGATTCTGGACGCCACGGGAGTTGCCGTCAACGAACTGCCCATAAACCCCAAAACTCTGTTTAAACACTTTAAAGCAGCGGGACTCATCCAGGTGAACGCCCATGTTTGAAATCGACAGTTATCACAAGGCCGATACGGTAGCAAATGCCATCGAGCTCCTTTCCCGGAATCCAAAAGCGATCCCCTTAGCCGGCGGAACCGACGTTCTGGTGAGGCTTCACCAGGGACACCCGGACTACCGTCACGTGGTGGATATTCACGATGTGGCCGAGTTAAAAGAAATCACGCAGACCGTCAACGGCGCCATTCGGGTGGGATCCGGCGCCACATTCGCTCAAATCATGGACAACGATATCGTGAAAAACCACATTCCGGTGCTTGCCCAGGGTGCGGCATCGGTGGGCGGGCCCCAGATACGAAACATGGCAACCGTGGGAGGCAATATCTGCAACGGCGCCCCCAGCGCCGACTGCGCCGCACCGCTGCTGGTGCTCAACGCCACGGTCGTACTTCAGAATCCCCAGGGTGAACGCCGGCTTCCCCTGCACGAGTTCTACCAAGGCCCCGGGCTAGTGGATCGTCGCCGGGCGGAGATCATGACCACCCTTCATGTCGGCCTGGACGATTACCGGTGCTGGTCGGGCAGTTATTCCAAGTACGCCATGCGAAACGCCATGGACATCGCCACCATCGGCTGTGCCGCGGCATGCAAGCTCGAGGACGAAAGGGTGGCAGATATTCGCCTGGCCTTTACCGTGGCGGGGCCGACCCCGCTGCGCTGCTGGAAAACCGAGGCGAAGGTGCGCGGAGCGGTTGCAGACCCGGCCTTCATCGAACAAATAAAGACTGCTGTGTTGTCGGATCTGCGTCCCCGGGATTCCTGGCGTGCCCCCAAGGACTTTCGCCGGCACATCATTCAAACGCTGGCTCAACGTGTCGTTACCAGCACCCTTGAAACCTGTGGAGTCACCTTATGATGATTCGAACCATAACCTCCACGATTAACGGCAGACTTGAAACCTTCCAGGTAAACGTCCGCCACTCCCTTCTCGATATGCTTCGTTCAAACGGCTATACCAGTGTCAAAGAAGGTTGCGGGACAGGTGAATGCGGTGCTTGCACGGTGCTTGTGGATGATATTCCCATTGATTCATGCCTTTATCTGGCCGTCTGGGTGGACGGCCGCAGCATCCGCACCACTGAGGGAGAAGCCAACCGGGGCAACCTGTCCCAGGTACAGGATGCTTATCTGGATTCGGGTGCGGTGCAATGCGGCTTCTGCACGCCCGGGCTGATTATGACCAGTACTGCTTTCATGGAGAAACATAAAGGACGGTTGAATATATCTCGTGAAGAAATCCGCCGCGTCCACGCCGGTAACCTCTGCCGCTGCACGGGCTACGAGGGAATCATCCGCGCTGTGGAAAAATGCCTGGCCGGAAATAAGAGCGCCGGCCCGGGTGAGTGACACGACCGCACCGAACCTTTCGCGACGGTGCGGTCGTTTATCTTCTAATTGTTCACGAATTTCCGTTAAAATTTACATCGCAGCTCGACACTAACGGTCGGTGGATCGTTCAATATGATGTATTTTGTTCCTTGGAATGAGGTATCAAAAGCATCGACAAGGTGTTGCGGTTCCTCCACGTCTGTGACATTGCGGCCACAGACATTGAGTTGCCATCTGCCGTCTTGTGACGCCACACCAGCGCGCAGGTTAATCAGCGCATAGGGATCAACCCGACCGTCCTCCTGATTATCAGAAGTGAGATAGGTTTCACCGCGCGCGAGAAGCTCACCCCCCACAGACCAGTATAAATCCTTACCGAAAGCGGAAAAAGGTGCACGATATTGGGCATACATGCTGGCGGTGTATTCCGGCGCATACGGAATACGATCAAGCGGCAACTCGCTCGTAGGACTCACCGGCAGGGTGCCCTCGTCGAATTCCGCCTCCAAAATCGCGAAGTTTAAGCCGACTGTTAATTCTCGTATGGGCTGGGCCAACAGTTCGACCTCGACGCCCAGTGTGTGGGCCTCACCGGCGTTCGTGATAATCGGGTCGTAGATAGCCGGCGTCGCCAGGTTATCCTCCCTTATTTGAATATCCGCCCAATCCATGTAGAAAGCCGTGAAATTCGCGCGCACCCGACTGTTGAGCCACTCCGTTTTAAGGCCCAATTCATAGTTCCACAACATTTCCGGATCGAAGGATATCCCGTCGGCGTCCCCAAGTGCATCATTGAAACCACCGCTTTTAAAACCTTTGCTGACGTTCGCGTAGGCCATCACGTCCGGACGAATACGATACCGCATCGTTAAACTTGGGGTGAACTCTGCCCAGTCGTCTTTACCGGTAAAGGCAAAGTCGCCTCCCAGGACCCAGAAAGGATCCACCTGCGTGTAATCGATCTCCTTCTCCTCATAGGTGTAGCGCCCACCCAGAGTAAAATCAAAACGCTCGCTCACATTCCAGGTCCAGCTGGCGAATCCGGCCCAGCTTGTCGTCTTCATGGCAGCGTCAGAGCCAATCAAATCGCCTCCGGTCCCGCCGAGAAAGGGCGCCAGTACAGAGCCCAACTCCACGAAACTTAAGTTGGTCATATCCTGCTGAAAAAAGTAAAATCCGGCGAGCCAGTCAAAATCACCCGTGGACCAAGCCAGGCGCAGCTCTTCGTTAAGTCGGTACCCATCCTCGGGGTCGCCGTCGTAGGCCCAGCTCAGGGTTGAGCGTTCGGTGTCAGCGCGGCTGTAATAATCATGATCCCGATACGAAAGGATATTCGTCACCTTTATGCCGCCGATCTTTGTTCTCAGATCCATGGAAATGCCCCAGAGTTCCAGGGTTTCCTCCTGCTCGATGTCGGCTAACGTGTTACGGTCATACGGATCCAGATTTCGCGGGTGGCCGAACGCATCAATGATGGATGGAAAAAATCCTGGGGTTTCGTTGTACCGCAGCGTATCATAATTTAGGGGATCTTTATCGACTTCGCGGTACTCCAACGTAAAGAGCAGCTCTGTATTTTCCGCCGGTGTAAACAGGAGCTTGCCGCGCATCTGCCAGGCGCCCTTGGTGTTGACGTCGCGGTTGAGATAAATGTTGTCGGAGGTCCCGTCGCGCGAATCGTAAACCGCGGCGATTCTGCCTGAAACCTTACCCTCGGCAATCTGGCCGCTGACCACCGCCCCGAGACGCAGGTAATTGTAATTGCCGTAAGTCGCTTCGAGAGATGCCTCGAATTCTTCGGTCGGACGTTTGGTCATGTAGTTGATCAGACCACCGATGGTATTTCGGCCAAAGAGCGTCCCCTGGGGACCGCGAAGCACCTCCACACGCTCGACATCGAACAGGTCGAACGAAGCACCCGGTCCGTGTCCAAGATAAATCTCGTCTACATATCTTCCGACCGCAGGATCGGATCCGGCCGACGACATGGTGCTGACAACGCCACGCAATGATAATCCACCCAGCTTTTCATCGTTCCGGTTTGTGTATCGAAGCCCGGGCGTCCGTAAAGCAATATCATCAATGCTCATCGCACCGGCCTGCATCAACGATTCCGCCGTAAATGCCGTGACGGAAACCGGTGTGTCCTGGACCCGCTCGTCCGTCTTACGCGCGGTGACAATCACCTCTTCCAACACGTAATCCGTGTCCAAATCGCTCACTGCCTCCTCAGCGATGACTCCGCCGGGTACCCCCAAGACGATAATAATCAATAACAACGCGAGCAGCCTGTAAATCGGGTTTTCCGGACCATTGACCTGTTTTTCGTAATCGGTTTCATTAAATCCCATCGAAAGCCTCCTTTTGGTTAATTGTTTCCCTGCAATTTCTGAAAACGGGGTGATGCAAATCTGAAACATTTTGAAATTGGTTCAATTTTTTATATTTTTAGGCTTATAAAACCGCAAAGGCCGACATTCTGACGGAAGCCGACACTGTGTGTTCACAACATAGAAACGTTTATTTTTAATAAATTACGAGAATTTATATATGAAAATATTGATATAAGCATCTATAAAACAGTAGAGAATTTTTGTCAATAATTATTTTTATTGATTTATATTCTCACAACATCCAGTTACAAGGGTGAGTGAGTGACGAAATACGAAATCCCCTGGACAGGGGGTTGCGGACTTGACATAACCCCATTAATATACTAGCTGTTACGATCAGATATGGCCAATAGGCCAAACACCTCGGACAGGATTTAGGGTCGCGGCCCAATCAATGGCAAACGATCCAACCCGGAAAGGAATAAGAAGCCCGTGCCCAAGAAAAAAGCGAAAGAACGGATACTTCAGGCCGCCAAGTCTGAATTTTCAGAGAAAGGATATCTCCGGTCGAATATTGCCGAAATTGCACGCAAGTCCCAGGTCACCAATTCGATGCTATATCAATATTTTAAGGGAAAGGAGGACATTCTGTTCTCCATTCCGGCTGAAACCATGAATGAAATCCTCGAACAGGTCGAAACCAATCTGAAGGGAATTTGGGATGCAACAAGCCTGCTAAGCAAGCTGATCTGGGTCCAACTCATCTATAGTGAAAAAAACCCGGAATCGGCGCGAATCATATTGGAATGCCGCTCCCAGAAAAATTTTTACAAGAGCAAGTCCTATAATCTGATTCGAAACTACGGGGGAATCCTCTCGGGCATTTTAGAAAAAGGTATCAAAGACGGGGTTTTCCGGGAAGACCTGGATGTACGACTGGTACGGGATATGGTATTTGGGGCCGTGGATTTTGAGCTGCTCAGTTTCATGTGCATCCGCGAAATCGACGCGCCGACTCAGGACTTGGAGCAGATCATGAACCTGATTCTGCCCATGATCGTTAAAAAGTCGGGAATGGTACATAAACCGGTGGATAAGGCCACCAAGATACTCCTGGCGGCCGAGCAGATATTTGCGGAAAAAGGGCTGGTAAAGGCAAAACTATCGGATGTCGCAAAACTGGCCGGTGTCGCCGATGGCACGGTATATGAGTATTTCAAGAACAAGGAAGACATCCTCATGAGCATCTCGGCCAGGCGGATTCGGCATAATATCGAGCAGTTCGAAGACGCCTTTTCCATTAAAACTCCATTGAAAAGACTCAGGCGTTTGGTTCGCTATCATTTTTCGATTTATTTGACCAATCGAAATTTTCTCAAGCTGTTTATCCTCGACACCCAATTGAATCCGCAATTTTATGATTCAGAGGCGTATAAAACCTTTCAGCGTTATTTTAAAACGATAGAGAAAATTATCGAGGACGGGAAAGCCCAAGGCATTTTCCGCTCCGATGTCAATTCAAGGGTGTTTCGAAACCTGTTCATCGGTACCTTCAGTCACATATCCATCCGGTGGTTCATTCTGGGCGATGATGTAAAGGTCGACATGATGAAGGAGATCGACCAGGTTACCGACATGCTCTCATTATCGGTCCTGACGGATGAAGCGCTGGAACAATCGGGGATTATGAGTGGATAAATCGATAAACCGTTGTTCGTTTGTCCCCGGACCGCTTCAACAGGCCTTTTTTCACGCCCTGTTTCAGATCACGGCTGGCTGTGGGTGCTGAAATCGTCTTCAACAGATTTTGATAATCCTTTCGTGAAAACAACTCCTTGCCAAACACCCCCTGAGCGATCCCCAATCGATTTTCAGCTGTGAGTGTCACACCGCGTGTATCTTCAATCAACTGTTCCAGCGTTCTTGCTAATTGCGTCAGAATAAACGCGACAAACACTGTGCAGTCGCCCGTATCGTCTCCCATTGCGAGCGACCGGTAATATTCTTGCTGATGCGCTCGAATAAGATGCTCCACCGGTAGAAATTCGAACACCGGATGATAATGCATCAAGATACAGGTTTGCCAATAGCGCCCCATGCGGCCATTTCCGTCGATAAACGGATGAATATGTTCCAACTGAAAATGAAAGCGGGCGGATTTGATCAGCAAGTGGTCGTCGCTCGTCTTCAGGTAATGAAAAAGCGCATGCATCATGGGTTCAACATTTTCCCAACGCGGTGCCACATGAAAAATGTCCTTTTCTCGCAGCACACCGATGGCGCCTCTGCGAAAGGAACCCGGATCCGCCACCAGCCCCTTCATCATAATGCGATGCGCTTTCAGTAATGAATTCACGGCAAAGGGATTGAACTTGGACAAACGACGATACGCTTCGATTGCATTTTCAACTTCCAAAATGTCCCTGGGAGGACCGATTACCCGATTCTTATGCAGTAAAGCGGTAACTTGATCCCGAGTTAGTGAATTGCCCTCAATGGCCAACGATGCTTGGATGGTTCGAATACGGTTCTTACGCCTCAGTTCCAGACTCGGCTGACTCAGGTTCACCCCTGCCAGCCGGCCGATATTCTCAGCGATCGCCGCAAGCGTGTTCACAATCAAAGTGGTGAGTCGACAGGATGCAATTTCAAATTTCATGCCATTGATAATATCATATGATACTATTAAGTCAAGGCCATATCATCATGCCATTTCATCAGTAAATGATTTTTGCATTCGTAATATGATTAAAATACTTGACATGTTTCTGAAACAAATTCATTATAATTTTAAATTGAATATTGTTACCTGGGAGTCTATGTATGTCTGATCAGCCTATTTCTTTCTGGCGCCTGAGCGCATATGCATCACCCGCCTATATCGCCGGCGCCATTCTGTTTCCCACTATGGCAATTATACCGGCCTTCTATGCCAAGCATGTCGGCATCAGCTTGGGGATAATCGGCACAATCCTTGTCGTCGGGCGGTTTTTCGATGCAATAACCGATCCGCTCATCGGCTATCTATCGGACATCACCAAGTCGCCCATTGGTCACCGAAAACCCTGGGTCCTGGGTGGTTTTCTCCTGGCGATGGCGTCGGTCTATTTTCTGTTTATACCGGACCAAGGGGCGGGGGTGCCGTATTTTGTTACCTGGTTTCTATTGCTCTTCTTCTCATTTACGATGATCGATATTCCCCATCGGGCTTGGGGAACGGAAATTTCACGCCATTACGACGAGCGTTCTCGAATCAGCACCTTCGTAGGCCTCGGTGTCCAATTGGGCAGCTTGACCTTTGCGATTATCCCGTTGATTCCCATATTCTCAGCAGAGGGGTATAACCCCGAAACGCTTAAATTTATCGCTATTTACTTTGTTGTTCTCATGCCGCCCATCGCACTGGCCGCAGTCCTTTGGGGACCGGAAGGCAAGCGGGTGGGAACAGAAAAACCGTCCGTCAAGGGGCTGATTTCTTCGGTCAAGGGCAACAAACCGTTCCAGTATTTTGTCGCCATCTACATGGTGGCCGGTTTGGGCAATGGCATGTTCTTCGCACTGATCTACCTGTATTGCGACACGTATATGCAGCTTGGCCGCTTCTTCCCGTATTTCCTGGTGGCAGAGGCAATGTTCACATTTGTCATCATCCCGATCTGGCTGAGAATTATCTATAAATACGGCAAGCACAAACCCTGGTCGGTCGGCAACATCATCGGGGCAGTCATTCTCGCCTGCATGGCCTTCTTTGATCCGGGCGAAGCGGCATTCATCCCCTTCATGGTGCTTGTCGCCCTCCGCGCTATGTCCGTGGCGTGCGTTTATGTCGTCCCCATGGCGCTACTCGGTGATGTCATCGACTACGATATCCTCAAAACCGGCGTCAACCGGTCGGCCAACTATTTCTCCGTGATGACCCTGCTTTCCAAATCGAACTCGGCTCTCGGCGGCGGACTCGGTTTCATAATTATCAGCGCCTTCGGGTATACAGCCGCAGGACCGAATTCAAACCTTGCCAACGCCGGAATTGTTTTCACAACCCTGATTATACCGGCGATCATGATCGGCATCGCCAGCGCGATGATCTGGTTCTTCCCCATCGATCACCGCAAGCAATCGATTATCCGGCGGCGTATTGAGACCCGTGCGGAGCGAGCAGAACGGAATGGTATGCCCGTCGAATAAAGGTGGCCGAGAAGCAATCGCTTCTCTTGTCAGGTCAGAAAGGACCCCCATCACCGGGGTAAATATCGCCCAGATATTCGTACGCCTCTTCCGTGTGCAGCGTTCTATTTTCCCTTAAAGAGCGGCGCCCGCTTTTCAAAAAACGCCTGCATTCCTTCCCGATGATCCTCTGTCTGAAAACACATGGCGGTCGACATCAACTCAAATTCAAACATGGCATTGAGGTCAAGCTCCCAGCTGCTGTTAATCAGCCGCTTGCCAAGCGTGATGGCATTGGCCGGCCCGTTTGCAAGCTCCTGGGCTAACGTGTTGACTGCCTCATCCAGTTTTTCCGGTGGAACCACCTGATTGACAATTCCCAGTTCCAGTGCCTGGTTGGCATCCATCATACGCCCCGTAAAAATCAGCTCTTTTGCGCGTTTCAGGCCGACGGCGCGGGGCAAAAAATAACAAGACGCATAATCCGGCGTTAATCCGACATTTACAAATGCCTGTGAAAACTTTGCCCGATCCGTTGCGATGGCCAGATCGGAGGCCAGCACAAAACTGAATCCCGCCCCAAGCGCATAGCCATCAACGGCAGCGATAACCGGTTTGTCCATGTTGACTATTTTTCTTATGGATTCAATGCCTATCTTGGCATACTCCCGGCCTTTAAAAGCGGTGTCGGGCGCCATGTCCTTGACACTCCCCCCGGCACTGAAATGCTCGCCGTCCCCTTTGAGCACGATGACGCGGACAGCCGGGGCCGTTTCAGCCTGGGCCAGGGCCAACACCATCTCTTTGCGCATTTCAATATCCAATGCATTTCGAATCCTTGGATTGTGATTGATGATGGTAACGACCCCATCGTGCTCCCGGTAAATTAACTTGTTAAATTTCATGGCGATCCATCCTAGAAAATTTCAGATAGTTACTCAATCACCGCCAGGACCTGATCCTTGGCAATGGTATCCCCTTCCTGAACAGAAATGCTGGTGTTGGATTATATTGTATTTCAGTTGGTTAAAGCCTGTCCGCTCCTAGCGGATTCAGAAATTAACGAAATTTTATCAAAATAAACTAATTCTGATATTTTTTCTGTAATTTGTCAAGACATTTTTGTTAATCCATTGACGGGAACAACATGAAGACCATCCGAACGTTAGAGGGCAACTATACTACCGGGGAACTTATTTATGCAATGGGCGACAGGATCGCGGCCACGGGCGGATATTAACTCAATCTACTAACATGGCCTTTACAATACCGGCATCTGTTCTGCGAAAAGTCGGGCTCCCCATGTAGAACAGTACGGCAATAAGGACGCTCAGCACCGCCGCGCCCCCCACGGCCAGGGGCGCACCGAAGATCTCGGCAAGCCCTGACATCGGCAGCGTACCCAAGAGCGGCAGTGAGAAGGACATCATCAGAAGGCTGGAGATGCGGCCCCGGATGCGATCCGGTATCATGAGCTGGATTGCCGTTCCGTTCACGGTGCTGAAAATGGCTGCAAAGACATCGGCAATAAAGATCAGGCCAAGTCCCAATAAAAAATAGGGGCTGAATGCAAAGAAAAATAGGCCAACACCGAATCCCAGCACACTCACCATCATCAGTCGCAACCGGCGGTCCCCGCCACCATAGCCCGCCACCCAAATGGAACCCACGACACCGCCAACACCTGCAGCCGTGCTGAGCAAACCCAGTCCTCGTGAACCCACATCCCAAATCTTATCAGCAAACACGACGAGCAGATTTTGAAACGGCATCGCCAGAAACATGGGAATCAGGCCGAAAAGCAGGAGCATCAGCAATAGCCGATCTTCTCTGACATATTTAAAGCCCTCTACAATATTGGCCATCATGGATTCGCGTCTGGATTCGGCCGGCGGCAGGGATTTTTTTAAAAAAAGCATACAAAAAACCCCGGCGCCATAGAGCACCACGCCTATCAGGTAGGTGTTTCCCACACCGATGCCATCAATCAGGAATCCCGCGGCGGCCGGCCCGAGGATGCGGGTGGTATTCATTCCAGCCATCTGAAGCGCCATGGCATTGGCAAGGCCGGACTTGCCCACTGTATTGACGATCAGTGCATTGCCGGCGGGCATGATAAAGGGAAACACGCACCCCATAAAGCCGGCAACCACCAATATATGCCAGAACGCCAACTGGTCCGTGAAGATCAAGATCACAAGGACGATTTCGTTCAACAATACGAGCGATTCGCCGATAATGATCAAGGTTCGCCGGTCGATCCGATCCGCTACCACACCGCCAATGGGGGCGATCAAAAACATGGGAATCGCCACCACGAACATGACCATTCCCAGGGCAAGTTCACTTCCAGTCAGTTTAAAGGCCAGCCAGGATCGCACGATCGCCTGGCTGCCCATGGAAAGGGAAAAGGCCATGTTGGCTGTATAGAGCCAGCGGAATTGTGGATATTGCAGTGATGATAAGGCGCTTTTTGAAAACAATTGCGCATTCCCCCGTTAATTTTTATTGAAAAAGTCGATATGTCGATGGGTTGTGACCATAATGCCATCTTCCGGTCGCGTCAAGCTTTGTGGTGGTCCATCTTCAGTGGCCTATTTCGGAAAATCCACCTAAGCGCACCAGACAGGTACCGATGGGTGGTTCACGCATGACCTAAGCCGGCGCCTTGTTTTAAGATGAATTTTGGCGTACTTAATGGTCACGAAATCAGGGCCGTAGCGAAGGGTCTCATAAAAAGGAGTGCATAATGGCGGAAAAAGTGGCACGGAGTCTGTCTCTGTTTGGGGCGGTGGCGACGATTGTGGGGCTGGTGGTGGGGGCCTCCATTTTTATCCTGATTCCAGGGCTTGCCGGTATGTGCGGCCCCAGTCTCTGGTTGGCCTATCTGTTGTCTTCGATTCCTGCAATTTTTGCAGTCCTCTATCTCATCCAACTGGGGGCCGCCCTGCCGGTCACCGGCGCCAACTACATTGCTGTCACCCGTTGGCTGTCTCCCATGGCCGGCTTTTCCGGTTCCATGGTCACCCTGGTGGCCATCGTCAGCACGAACTGTATCGTCGCCTGGGGATTTGCACAATATTTGACCGACATGTTCCCCCTGATTCCCCCCTTGCTGATCGCTATTGGCATTATTCTTCTGTTCGGATTGATTAACTGGATGGGTGTCAAAGCATTTGAATTCGTTCAGATCATCATGTTTTTGGCCTTCATCGTCGCCATGGTGATGTTTGGCGTCGGTGGCACGATTCATGCCGATCCGGCGCTCATTAGGCCGCTGTTCCCCAATGGGGTGAGAAGTTTTTTCTTTGCCGTTGCCATCGCCAACTTTTCCTGGGGCGGACTGATCGTAATCGCGGAAGTTGCCGGGGAAATAAAAAATCCCCGTCGAAACATTCCCCTTGCCCTGATCATATCGCTGCTGCTGATTTTGGTACTCTATGTGCTGCAAACCTTTGCCCTGACCGCTACCATGAGCTGGAAAGAGGCTGGAAACATCGGTGCAACGGCCGTGATCGACGCAGCACATCGGTTTCTACCGTCCTGGGCTGTTGGCTATCTTTGGATATCCGCGCTGCTGGCCATGGCAACATCGGTGAATGCAATCATGATGTTGGCCGCCCGGGAGGCGTTGGTCTTAAGCCGGGACAAAATACTTCCCCACTTTTTGTCACGGATCAATCCGCGTTTCAAAACCCCGGAGGGCGCGCTTTTGTTTATCACCGTGCTGTCTCTGGCCGGCGTGTTGGTATCGGCGGATCTTGAAAGATATGCTTTAATCGTGGTACTGGCCCTCATGGTCCTGCAGATGCTCGGGGCCAGTGCCGTGTTTCGCATGCCGCGGGTAGCCGCAGATATTTACGAAAAAGCGGAAATTCGGTTCAACCGGTTCTGGCAAGCCTTCACCTGGGTGGGATGCATGGTGCTCTTTGGCGGAATCTTTGTCTTCAGTTTCCAGGAAGACCCGAAAACCGGCTTGATCTTCATCGGTATCTATGCACTTGGGTTTGTCTACTGGCAAGTGAGAAAGGCGCATCTTAAAAAACGAAATATCGACATCGAGAAAGAATTGAAGAAAATCAGCGAAGTCACCCTACTTGAGATGGAAAGCTGAAATATCTTACCCCGATCTTTCACTAACCGCTATTCTATATCTATGATTTTGGAGAGATGCTTGCCGTATCAAATTCGATATAGACATTACCGCCAAAGCCAACCTTGACCACTCCCTGGATCAGAACACGCGCTTTGTTTCGGATTGCATTTGACGGCAGATGATCGTCTTCCTCCAGCACCAATTCCACCTGGCCGGTCCCATCCGAAAACAGCATAGTCTCATAGTTGACTTCTTTCACAATGAAACCTTCCAGTGTGACATCCTTTCCCTTCAGGCCCGGCTCTGCAAGATCTTTTACGGTGTGGGAGGCTAACGTGCTTTTCAAGATTGGCGCAACTGGTTTTTCTGGTACAATGGTGGCATCAATCGCTTTTTCCGTAGGCGTTTTGGCTTTTTCATGCTGAATCGATTTCGCTGGTTCAACGGGGGCCAGGGATTCGTTTTCAGGTTTCAT
>JAFDDL010000198.1 GCA_019310865.1 Deltaproteobacteria bacterium
TTCAATTGGCGCATGTGTCCGAGGCAATCCAGTATCGCAGCCTGGATCGGCAATCCGTATCGTAAATCTGAACGGGAATTATTTGAGTTCTCGCCTATTATTTCCTTGACAATACGAGGCTCTCACAGTGATAATTGGTCTGACAACCTGAACACCTGCTAACTGATATGATGAAATTCGAAGCTATACAACGCAAAACAGCATCCCAGAGCGTGGTGGATCAAATCCTGCAGCGGCTTAAAGCCGGTGAGATGAAACCGGGCGACCGGTTGCCGGCGGAACGAGACCTGGCGACCATGTTCGGTGTGGGCCGTTCATCGGTTCGAGAAGCCATCCGCGCCCTGGACGTGCTGGGATATCTCGAATCCGTTCAGGGCAAAGGAACCTTTGTCACCCGAAATATGCCTCAATCCGATCCCACGGCTGACCAGTTGATGGACACCTTGGATGCCGTGAATATTGTCAGCCTTCAGGAAACCCGGATCGTACTGGAGAGCAAGGCTGCCGAATTGGCCGCGCTTCAGGTCGACGAAAAGAAGCTTGAAGCGTTTGAAGCGATACTGGCAAAGATGGCAGCTGCCGGAGAAAACGATCACGACTTTCTCCAGGCGGACCTGGAATTCCATTTGGCGCTGACGGAAGCCTCGGACAACATGGTCATTTTTGAACTGGTCAAGCTGCTGGCCGAAAAGATCCATGCCCATGATGTTAAATTTCTGGGCATCCATTTCCCAATGCGGGATCGTTCCCTGGACAGTTTGCGAAACATTGTCGAGTGCCTGCGCCGGAAAGACGCAACGGGCGCTGCGGAGGGCATTCGCGAGCACCTGAATCTGGTCCGGTATCAAACAGAAGGGATTATCGCGGTCGGACGCAATCAATAAGGATTTTTTATCCGATAGGGTCCCAATTCGGATGGCGCCACTGATGGAGCATCATCATGACACAGAATCGAATTACCCAACACCCGGTCCTGAATATACCGAATCGACAGGAGGTCGATTTCACATGGAACGGTGACCCCATACGCGGCTATGCGGGGGAAATGATCTCTTCAGCCCTGATAGCTAATAATATCCACATCTTCGGTCATCACCACAAAGATGCAAGCCCCCAGGGCATCTTCTGCGCCAATGGACAGTGCTCCCAGTGCATGGTGATGGTAGGCAGCCTTCCCGTCAAATCCTGCATGACACCCCTTACCGAAGCGATGGTCGTGGAGAGTGTCGAGGGGCTTCCATATCTGCCGGAGGATGACACGCCGGTTACGATTCAGGAAGTGACGGTTCAGGAAGTGTCGGTTCTGATCATCGGCGGAGGTCCGGCGGGCCTCACGGCAGCCATCGAGCTTGGGAAACTGGGCGTGGACACTCTTCTCATCGATGACAAAGATCGCCTGGGTGGCAAACTTGTGCTCCAGACGCACAAGTTTTTCGGCTCGGTGGAAGATTCTTTTGCCGGCACTCGCGGGTTTGAAATCGGACAAATTCTCCAAGAGAAGATCCGCACACTGGATTCCGTCAAGATCTGGCTCAATACAACGGCCGTGGGTGTTTTCTCCGATCACATCGTGGGGGCGATACAGGGAAAAACCTATCGGAAAATCAAGGCAAAGAAACTGATGATCGCCACGGGCGCCCGGGAAAAGATGCTCTCCTTTCCGGGAAATACCCTTCCCGGTGTCTATGGCGCGGGCGCCTTCCAAACCCTGGTCAACCGGGATCTGGTGAAATCGTCCGGAAAGGTGCTCATTGTCGGTGGCGGGAACGTGGGCCTCATCGCCGGGTACCATGCCATCCAGGCCGGTATCGAAGTGGTTGCCCTCATCGAGGGCTTGCCCAAGGTGGGTGGCTATAAAGTCCATGCGGACAAACTCAAACGGCTGGGTGTGCCGATTTACACCAGCCATACCGTGGTGTCGGCCAATGGAACCAATCGGGTATCGTCGGTCACCATCGGCGCCCTGAACAAGTACTGGAAGGTGGTGCCCGGTACGGAAAAAACCTTTGAGGTCGATACCGTGCTCATCGCAGTCGGGTTGGCCGAGGTGAACGAATTTTATCTGAAAGCCAAACAATGGGGCATGGATGTTTTTGCCGCCGGGGACGCAAAGGAAATTGCCGAGGCCTCAGCCGCCATGTTTACGGGTAAGATCGAAGGTCTCAAGCTCGCAAAATCATTGAACGCCTTCCCGGGCGACATTCCGACGGAATGGGATGAGAAAGCAACCATTCTCAAATCCCGCCCAGGGGCAGCCATCGAGCGCGAAGCGCCGGTTATTGAAAAAGGGGTCATGCCGATTTTTCATTGTAAACAGGAAGTGCCCTGCAACCCGTGCACCTCTGTTTGCCCGGAAAACATCATCCAAACAGATGGAAACACGATCATGGGGCTTCCCCATATCGTCGAATCCGGAACCTGCAAGGGGTGTATGCAATGTGTGGCCATCTGTCCCGGCCTGGCCGTGACCATGGTCGACTATCGCAAGAACAGTGACTTTCCCATGGTCACCCTTGCCTATGAAATCTGGCGTGAGCGGGTGGAAAAGGGCCATAAAGTACCCCTCACAGATGCAGACGGCGCCGTTCTCGGATATTACGAGGTCAAACGGGTCATCGCCAATCAGAAAAAACACCCGGGTACGCTGCTGGTTCGATTCCAGTTGCCCAAGGCGATGGCCAAGAAGGCCATCGGAATATGGGTCCAGGATCAGCAGGTGGAACCGCTGGATGTCTATGAAAAAGAGCCAGCTCCCGATGACGCCATCATCTGCCGGTGTGAGCGGGTGACGGCCGGTGAAATCCGGGAGGCCATTGGAAACGGCGTTCGGGATATGAATCAACTCAAAGCGATCAATCGGGCCGGCATGGGCGCTTGTGGTTCCAAAACCTGTCGGCCTATGATATGGCGGATATTCCAGGAGGAAGGTGTCGACCTTGGGGATGTAACGGATCGTGTGGACAGGCCCCTGTTTGTGGAAGTGCCCATGGGTCAACTGGCCGGCATGGCAGGGGGTGAACAAAATGGATCGCTATGACGTCATCGTTGCCGGAGCCGGTTCCATCGGAACGCCCACGGCAATGGCATTGGGGCGAAAGGGATTTAAAACCCTTGTCATTGATTTCAAGCCGTCCACAGGCCAGGGGGAAAACAAGCACGCCATCGGCGGCATTCGGGCCACTCACTCGACACCCGGAAAAATACTGACGTGCATGCGCTCCCTGGAGATATTCAGCACCTGGGAGGAGACCTGCGGTCATAATATCGAATGGCTTCAAGGTGGATATGCCTATCCGGTATACCGCAAAGCGGATGAGACCCTGCTAACGGGGATGATTCCCACCCAGAAGCAATCCGGATTATCCATTGATTATGTGACCGCCGATAGAATGCGTGACATCGTGCCGGGTATCAATCCGGATGGATTAAGGGGGGGGACCTATTCACCAGGGGACGGAAGCGCTTCGCCGCTTCTGGCCGGCACCGCTTTTTACCGGGAAGCCGTTGCAGCGGGAGTGGCATTCCGCTTCAATGAAAAAATCGTGAGCATCCTCACCGATGGGGGACGGGTGACCGGTGTGGCCACCGATCAAAGCCGGTATATCGCACCGGTGGTCATCGACGCAGCCGGGCCGTTTTCCCCTGAATTATGCGCCACAGTGGGGATTGATATGCCCGTGACACCGGATTCTCACGAGGGCGCCATCACCGAACCGGTGCAAATGTTTTCCCCATGCATGGTAGTGGATATTCGCCCCATGCCCGGATCGAAAAACTATTATTTTTATCAAAACAGGCATGGCCAGATCGTGTTTTGTATTACGCCCGATCCCCCCATTGTCGGGTTTGATAAACGGGAAACATCCACCTTTCTGCCCCAGGTCTGCGCCCTAATGGTGACGCTGATCCCGCGGCTTAAAAACCTTCGGGTGCGCCGGGTGTGGCGCGGGCTGTATCCCCAGACACCGGACGGATCGCCGATCGTGGGATGGAATCAGGAGGTTACGGGCTTGCTTCACGCCGCAGGGATGTGCGGCCAGGGATTTATGCTGGGACCCGGTTTGGCGGAAATCATTACACGGATGGTGTCGGAAGAAACCACGAACGACGATCGAATCGTTCTGGATGAATTTTCACCGTATCGCGCATATTCAAAGGAAGAGGCGCTTAAATAAAAATCACTATGGAGGATATCAACATGAGCGGGTTTAACCTGACTGAAATCAAGCGATTTGACTATGAACGCCCTGATGTCGACAAGGGATACACCAACCAGACGTTAAAAGTCGACATATCGACCAGCGAGGTTCAGGTCAAACCGGTCTCCGAAGAAATGAAAAAGGTTTTCATCGGCGGCAAGGGATTCGACCTATGGCTGCTCTGGCAGGCGGTAAGACCGGAGACCCAGTGGGACGATCCGGAAAATACCATCTGCATCGCCTCGGGCCCCATGGGAGGCACCCCGATCTATCCCGGTTCCGGAAAAAGTATCGTCACCGCTATCTCACCGCTGACCGGCAGCGTGATGGATGCCAACGTGGGGGGCTATTTCGGCCCCTATCTTAAATTTTCAGGCTTCGACGCCATGGAGATAACCGGACAATCGGAAAAAGATCTCATCATCTTCGTGGACGGTGTGGACAGCAAGGTTCAGATTTTCGAAACGGACGGTCTGCCGGAAGATGCCTACCGGATTTCGGATCTGCTCACCGAGCATTTTGCCGAAGGAAAGCCCCGGGGGATTTCCGTGGTGACCGCCGGCCCCGGTGCAAAGAACTCTCTGATGGGTTGCCTCAACTTTTCCTGGTTCGATTCGGGACGAAAACGTGTTCGGTATAAACAGGCCGGCCGTGGCGGCATCGGGTCGGTCTTTGCCAACAAGCGCGTCAAAGCCCTTGTTTCCAGGTGGTCCGTGGTTAAGGTGGAAACGAACCATCCAGCGGATATGGAAACCCTCAAGATCGTCGGCAAAAGCCACTCAAAGGAAATTCGGGAGTTGGACCCCAAACAAAACGAAATGGCGCGCCTCGGCACCACGCATCTGGTGCCCATCATGGACGATTTTGATCTGCTGCCTACCAAAAATTTTCAATTCGGCAAGGATCCAAGGGCCATCAATATCGGCCATAATGCCTATCGTCCCATTTTCGACACGGGTTTCGATGGCTGCTGGATAGGATGCACGGTCGCCTGTGCGCACGGTGTGAAAGATTTTGTTCCATTAACCGGTCCGTTCAAGGGACAGAAAGTCTTCGTAGACGGTCCGGAATACGAAACCATTGCCGGATGCGGATCCAACCTCGACATCTTCGATCCATACACGATCCTGGAAATCAATTTTTACTGCGATGCATATGGCGTGGACACCATCTCAGTGGGCACCGGATTGGCGTTCATCATGGAATGCTTTGAAAAGGGCCTGATCAACAAAACCCATACCGGCGGGCTGGAACTCGAATTCGGAAACCGCTTGGCTGCCTTGGAGGCGCTCCATCAAATGGCCCGCGGCGAGGGCTTCGGCAAGATATTCGGCCTGGGGATTCGGCGTATGAAGAAGATCTTTGCCGAAGCGTACGGAGCCGACCCCGCCGTATTAAATGATATCGGAATGGAATCGAAAGGACTCGAATTCTCGGAATACATGACCAAGGAGTCGTTGGCCCAACAGGGGGGCTACGGTATGGCCCTCAAAGGCCCACAACACGATGAGGCCTGGCTGATCTTTCTGGATATGGTACACAATTTCATGCCAACCTTCGAACAGAAGGCCGAAGCACTTCACTGGTTTCCCATGTTCCGAACCTGGTTCAGTCTGTGCGGTCTGTGTAAGCTACCCTGGAATGATATCGTTCCAGCAGACAACAAAGACACAAAGGAGCCGGCAAAGGTGATTAAGCATGTGACATGGTATGCGGAATATTTTACAGCGGTCACCGGGCGCAAAGCATCCCCCGAAGACTTGATTACCATGAGCGAAAAGGTTTATAATTTTCAGCGAATCTTCAACCTGAAAATGGGCTATGGCACTCGGGAACACGACAGCCTTCCATACCGGGCCATGGGACCGGTCACCGAGCTGGAATACGAATCCCGACAGGAACGCTATGACACCCAGCTGAAAGAAAAATGTGCTCTGGATATCAGCGGTAAGACCACCGGCGAGAAAGTGGCCCTCCTGCGTGAATACCGTGAATCGCAATATGAAAAGCTCATGGACGCCGTCTATATCCGCCGGGGCTGGACAGCCGACGGCATCCCCACGCTATCCACGGTCAAGCGTCTGGGAATCGACTTTCCCGATGTCGTGGACATTTTGAAACAACATGGAGTAACCCAATAATGATCTACATTCAGAATAAAACCATTCCCTGGCATTCGGGCATGACGGTCCGGGATCTGCTGGACGCGCTGGCGGATGAATATCCTTACAGTGTGGTCCGGGTGGACGACAGGCTGGTCACCAGTCCGAATTTTGAATCAACCACCCTGGCTGATGAATGCCACGTTTTTCTGATCCCCATGGTGGCCGGCGGGTAGGTCTCGCGTAATGGACAATCGCATGGATGATATATCGCTTCTATACAGTATCAGCCGGAGTTTAAATGAAAACCCAGACCTGAAAAAATCGCTGGAAACGGTACTGGATCTATTGGGCACTTCCCGAAATACCGTTTGGGGTGCTGTCAGTATACTGGATCCGCTTCGCAATGAAATCAATATCG
>JAFDDL010000199.1 GCA_019310865.1 Deltaproteobacteria bacterium
TGGAGCACCCGATGGCACCGATGGGCAATCCGCCGCCGGCGATTTTCCCGTAGGTTGCGAGATCCGGTATCACACCGGTAAGCTCCTGGCAGCCGCCCAGGGCCACCCGGAACCCGGTGATCACCTCATCAAAATGAAGCAGCATGTCATGCTTTTTCGTCACATTCCGCAGCTTTTCCAGAAACGCCTTGTCAACGGGCAGCATGCCCCCGCCGAGAATCGGCTCGATGGCTACCCCGGCCAGCTCATGGGCATGCGCCTCGATCAGATCAAACGCGCTGTCATTCAGGGGAAGCACAAGCATGGAATCCCGGGCGCCGTCGGGGATCCCCGCAGATCCGGGTACCATATTGGGCCGGTCTGCCGGCCCCATGTGGTCCGGATCGATAGCCACACTCCACTGGGCGAAATCATGCCATCCGTGGTAACAGCCTTCGAACTTGGCGATCTTCTGTCTACCGGTGGCGGCTCGCATCAGGCGCCAGGCCAACAGAACCGCCTCGGTGCCGGTGTTGCAGACCATGGCCATCTCGGCACAGGGCACGCACTCGATGAACCGCTTCGTGAACGCCACCTCCCGGGTATGGGGCGTGGCGAAACTCGTTCCCTTTTCGGCCTGCTCGTGCAGCGCCTTCAACACGGGATCCGGGGCGTGACCCAGCACATGCACACCAAACGAACAGATGCAATCGATATACCGATTGCCGTCGATATCCCACAGATAAGCACCCTTGGCCCGGTCGATATACACCGGATACGGTTCCATTCTCCGGGCCTGGCTCAACAACCCGCCCGGCATCAGATCCTTGGCTTCTTCCCAGTATTTCCCGGATTCGGGGGTTCGATTGCTCAGTTTCTTCAGTAAGGCTGCTTTTTTGTCATTTTTTTTCATTGGGTAATATCTCCCGGTTCAGTTTGTCTCTCTTATTTATCCAAACGCTCTGGTTTTTCCATTTTTTTTTGCGAAGAAGCTGCACGCTGAGGTTTCGTAGACACCTTGCTCGTATAATAGGGAAGGTTATCTGTCCTGGGCGTGTAGCTCCCATCATCAATACATTGCCGGACGTGGCGGGCAATATCTTCCAATCGGGCAAACCAGACATCACCCTTTGCTTTCATATATTCAATCAGCTCCACCACGTTGCTCCAGCACGCCAAGCGCCCAGTCGCAAAAGGGTGCCAGACACTGACCCAAAGCCCTCCATGCTCATACATGACATCAAATTCCTCCCGGAAAACCGCTACGCCTTTCGATGGCGCCTTGATGGGCATCCAATAGTCAAGATCTGCAAACTGGACGAACTGCGGCCAGTCATCCAAACCCATATGCGACGGAATCTCTATCAACTCTCCCTTGTCGGTCTTTAAAACATAGGGGATATCATCTCCCATTAACGATGCATCATACAGAAATCCTTCTTCAATCAACAAGTCGGCCGAGTTACCTGAAAAATAATACAGCGGCGCTCGCCAGCCCCTTGGCCGCCGGCCTGTGATGTTTTTTATGATTTCAATCCCGCGCTGAAGCCAATATTGTTCATCTTCCCGGCTCTGGGCGAGCGGACTTTCGTGAAGATAGCCGTGGTGTGAAACTTCATGCCCCCCGTCGACCATTGCTTTTACAATTGAGGGATATTGCTCGATGCACCAAGCCGGCACGAAAAACGTTTGTTGTAAGTCAAGCCGTTTGAAGGTTTCAAGTATGCGGGGCACAGCGACTTCAGGCCCGTAACGCAGCATCGACAAAGCCGAAATCCTGGAAATTCCATCTGCTGGATACGCCTGGTGGATCAGGCTGTCAGCGTCCATATCAAATGTAACGGCAACGGCACATTTCGCACCATCCGGCCAGGAAATCGGATTCTGAATCATGGGTTACCTCCTTGAACAGGTATGCATGCTGAAACGTTAAATTTTATCCAGACCTCTGAGAACTCTCTCGGGTGTCATCGGTACATCCAACCAGATCCCGATCGCGTTATAAACCGCCTGAGAGATAGCAGGTATGGGCGCAGCCATGGGCGCTTCCCCGCCGCCTTTGGCGCCATAGGGTCCCACAGGATCATTTGATTCGCAAAATATTATTTCAGGTTGTGTGGGAAAGTCCGGTGCTCGAAGCACTTTATAATCCAGAAAATTCGGATTTTTTATTTCCCCGGTTCGTTCGTCAAAAACCAGGCCTTCCACCAAGGCAAACCCGGAGCCGGCTATCGCTCCGCCAATGACCTGATTTTCAAGCACCTTGGGATTTAGCACCGTGCCGCTATCCTGTGTTGCAACATAGCCCAGCAGCCTTATTTGCCCGGTCTCGGTATCTACTTCGACTTCTACAAAATGCGCTGCAAAATGTCTACAATAGAACGTTGAGGGAGGCTGCTGATAATCCGGTCGCCCGATAATCACCGGTGGAGATTGGGTGTCGGGCATTAATTGTGACATCAATTCCCCGAGTGACATGTTTAGCTCGGGATGCACCTTGTGATATATCAGGCCATTCTTGATATCCAATTGTTCCGCTTTACCTTTTATATAATGCCTGGCTGCGATTTTAAGTATCTGCTGTCTGGCATCCTCACCGGCTGCCTTTGTCGCAAATCCGGTTCGATACGCCGTGTTGCTCGCTATGGAGCCGTGACTCCATGGGCAGACTTCCGTATCTCCGGCTTCCACATCAATTTGATCCAGCGAAATACCAAGCGTCTCCGCCGCGATCTGTGCCTGTGTTGTTTCCGCCCCCTGGCCCTGGCGCCCCATGCTGCAGCACAATGTAGCGCTACCATCCGCATGGACACGGATAATAGCAGAGGTATTTCCTTCCTCTTCGACCCCGCAACCGTGCGCGGCTGTGGCCATTCCAACGGCACGCCGCTTGGGTCCTAGAACTGCGGAGGGTTTCCCCCAGCCCTTCCACTTCTTTTTCCATCCAAACAGGTTGGCCCCTTTAATCAAACACTCATGAAGGGCTTCGCTCGAAAGATGATATGGGGGAGGCCATTTATCCTTCCACTCCGGTGGGGCATGGTAATTGGGAGCAGATGCGACCATCTCTTTCAGAAGGTCACCTGCGCGTATATGATTCTTCAAGCGAAACGCCAGTGGGTCCAAATCTAGTTTTATAGCAGCCATGTCCAGGAGTCTTTCCGTAAGGGCGCCCAGCGTTACATCGCCCACACCGCGCATGCAACCCGCTGTCAGAAGGTTTGTTGAAACACCCTGAACAACATAACGCCCATTAAGGCTTTTCCCCCATAGATCGCCAACAAAAAAACCCACATCAGGCTTGAAACCATATCCGCCATTGTCAAAAACATGCGTTATATCAATGACCACAATGGATCCATCTTTTCTACAGCCGATCCGCCCCCGAGAACGTTCCAGATGGCGCCTTTTTACCGCTGCGAAGCTTTCTTCCTGGGTTAGCTCTATCTTTACCGGGCGGCGGATTTTTTTGGCCAGCAAAGCCGTCATCATGTGAAAATTGTTAATCCACCATATACCGAAGGAGCAGCCCGAAGGCAGACCGATAATCCGGACTTTATTGATTGGAATCCCAAACGCTTGCGCAACCGCGGAGCGAGCCTCGGACGGTGTCTGGGTCGATGTCCACATGGTAATTTTCTCCCCCGTCCACTCCGCAATACAGGCATTTCTCCCAATGGGGGCGTACTGCTGGCTATCAAATTTGATGCTTGCTTCAGCAACAATATCCGACTGTCTGATGCCCTCATCCACGTTCCCCCAGCTTATAATCAGAGGCTCACGGGCATTTCCTTCAGTTCTCACCTGTGGCGAATCGGGTTTTAAAGCGTCCTCCGGATCAAAGACGGCCGGACGTATTTCGTAGTCCACATTGATCAGCTTGATGGCCTGTCCGGCAATGTCTTCATCGACTGCCGCCACAGCGGCAACTTCATCGCCCACGAACCGAACCCGATCGTCCAGGATATGCCCCCTATAATTGAACCAGCAGGAATCCCAATCCCGGTCGGGCGCATCTTTATACGTTACGACACCCAGCACTCCCGGTAGCGCTTCGGCTCGGGTACAATCGACCCCTTTGATTCCGGCATGGGCGTGGGGGCTTCTGAGAATTTTCCCATACACCATACCTGGAACCGTGATATCAACCGCGTATCTTAAACTGCCCGTGACCTTTTCCTTGGAATCTTTGACCGCTACTTCTTGGCCAACCACCGAGAATTTATTTGTTTTTGTCACGGTTATGCTCCAGTTTTTCATTTGAGGGTGATGTTGGTCTGATATATTCAATAAGGTGCGTTGTTCATATCCGTCTCCAATCGATATCTTCACCACTATTTTCGCTGTACGCCATTTATATAAGACTCAACCCGACAAAGTACGATATCAACCGTATCAATTTCATATATTTTAGAAATAACACCAATTTTACGACATTTACGCAATGGTTACTACGCAAATTTATGAATGTCAAGCAAAAATACGTTTTTCAGACTTATATTTACGAATTTTGATTGACAAAAACATTTCTATTATATATAAATACAGTAAAATCAACATTAAGTAAGGTGCGAATATGCTGAAAAAATTAGATAAAATAGATAATCAGATCGTTTCTCTACTTCAGATAGACGGTAGAATGCCGATTACAGAAATTTCAAAAAAGGTGGGTATTACGGAAGGCGCAGTCCGAAAAAGGTTAAAAAAGCTGATTGAAGGCAATACGATCCAGGTTGTGGCTATTCGGAAATTCAACCTTGGTTATGGCGTGGCCGGTGTTTTTATCATTCATGTTGACCCCAAAAAAATTAAACAGGTGATCAGCAAGCTGAAGGAGAAAAAAGGTATCTGGCTTCTCTCTACCGTTATCGGTAGTGAAGGGAATCTCCATGCCGATTTTTTTGTGGATTCTTTCGAAAAGTACAATAAACTACTGGACCAGATCCATGAGCTGGATGGTGTCGAAAAAATTGAAAAGCATGTATACACTCAAATGATCAAAGAAGATTATAGCTGGGGCGCTGCTGCCGGTGATGAGGATTAGAAAATGGACAGTTTAAAAAGCAAAATAGATGCGGATATTCCACTTACAACGCTGTTCTCCACATTTTTAGGGGTTGAAACTGTAAGCAATCTTGAAGCATCTGAGGCGGAAATCATTGTACAAGGTATTCCGGCTGACTTGGCGTCCAGCGGTCGTTCAGGGTCACGCGAAGGGCCTCCTGCCGTGCGGCTTGCATCCGTGCACGTCGCCTGGGAAGGCGCACGCTGGCCGTGGGATTTCTTTGTATTGGATGAGTTGAAAGTTGAAGATATCGGCGACCTTCAATTCAAGACCGGCGATCCCGCCTCCATGGTCGAAAGATTAGAGGCACAGACAACTCGCATTCTAAATTCAGGAAAAAAAATGCTTTCATTTGGTGGCGACCATTTTATTGCCTTGCCCCTTATTCGATCTCACGCCGCAAAGTATGGAAAAGTTGCACTGATTCACTTCGACGCCCATACGGATATATATTCTACTGAAGGATACCACCATGGCACCATGTTTTACCGCGCAGTAAAGGATGGCCTTGTTGACCCCACGCGCTCTGTTCAGGTCGGTATTCGAACCAGTTATGAAAAAGAAAACCACCCCTTCACAGTTCTTGACGCGCGTTTTGTTAACAAGCATGGACCCGAAATGGTTGCCACAAAGATCAAAGAAATTGTGGGCACCGGACCGACATACATCAGTTTTGATATCGATTGCCTCGATCCCGCATTTGCACCCGGCACGGGTACACCGGTTGTGGGCGGTTTGAGCACGGACTATGCCCTGGAGATAATTCGGAACCTAGTAGATTTGGATTTGGTCGGAATGGATCTGGTAGAGGTCAATCCACCATACGACCACGCCGGCATAACCGCCATCGCAGGTGCAACAATCGGCCTTGAGTTTTTGAATGTGCTTGCCGCACGAAAGCTGCGCAAATCAGAACCCGGCGTGTAAGATTTTAGAAATAGCACTAAAACTAAAAGGACGCTATTTACAACTTTGATCACTACCTATGGCGCGGAAGAAAATCAATATTATTATGAAATTGTAGATAATCAGTTGACCATGAATGATCTCTTTTTGTAGTTATCGTACCCAATTTTCAATTGTTAATTTCGGTACTCGATTAAACTCCCTTTCGTTATTGGTGACGAGAAAAGAATTTATCGAAAGGCAATGGGCAGCGATAAGCATGTCTAAAGATCCAATGGGAGAGCCCTGCTTTTCTAAATGGGCTCTAAGGGTGCCATAATATTGTGCGGCTTCATCACCATAGTATAATATTTCCAATGGTGCGGCAAATTGCGATAGAGCCATTTGATTCTGTACCGGCTTTGAGCTTTTAGAAACACCATACAAAAGTTCGCTCAGAGTGATAGACGAGATACCAATTTGCGAAATCCCAATTTTTCTAACCCGTACGATTACAGAGGGTGGTTTTTTTTTGATGATATAAATGCATGTGTTCGTATCGAGCATGTATTTCATGTAAATTTTTCTCGAGATTTCTGGTCAGGTTGATCTCTGGTCTCCATAAAATCATCGGTAAATTTATCGAGACTGTCAACTAATGATGCCCAAGGATCATCCTTGGGTATAAGGATTACCATTTTACCAATTTTTTGGATATAGACGTCATTACCAACCAACCGAAACTCTTTTGGCAATCTTACGGCTTGGCTTCTTCCATTTTTA
>JAFDDL010000200.1 GCA_019310865.1 Deltaproteobacteria bacterium
ACAACCGGGCCACACGGCATCCACGCCGTCATCGATACATTTTTTAATCACCGGCGCCACATCGGCCGCATCCCCTTTAACAAGGGTGCCGAACGGATCAAAGTTGCCGAGAATCAGCACATCGTTGCCCAGTTTCTTGCGGGTTTCAACGACATTGTTCTTCTGATCGACACTAATGGCATCAGCACCGCATGTCTGCATCTGCTCAATGATCATGTCTGTAGACCCGCAGATATGGTTGACCGTGGGCAGAGCAACGGCATCGAACACCCGGGTTAGATTCGGCCCGACCAGGGTCTTCCACATGCGAGGCGAGATCAGGTCCGAGCAGGATCCCATTTCCCGTATCGTAATATAATTCACCCCCAGTGATTCGTAATGCTTGGCGGCTTTAATGACGAGATCAGTCATGGCCACGAGAAAGGCTTCAACCCGATCCTTTTTCTTTTTAACCCCTTTGAGCAGTATGTCCAGTTCGATAACCTGTCCGGCCATGGTAAAGGGGCCCAGAAGCCAGGCCCCCAGGGCCAGGTTGCCGCTTTCCGGGGCTTTGAGAATATTGAAGGCCCCGTCTACGGCCGGCATGCGGGCCTTGCTGAGAAAATCCATATCAATATCCACCTCATCAAATGACTCCCACTTGCTCGCCACGGTGGGATACAATATGTCCTCAGAATCGGCATAGAGGCTTATTTCTCTACCCAACGCTTCGGGTACCGTGCACATATCATAGGGAACGATGGCAGCATCAAATCCGTACATTTCAGCTGTGGTGCGGGCGGATTGAGCCAGGTTTTCGGCGGTGGTGTGGACACCGGCAAAGGGAATGCCCAGTTTTTTAATGGCATGGACGGTCACCATTCCCATGCCGCTGAAAATCGGCATGGTATCGATGGGTTCACGACGAAATAACCGTTGGACGCGTTCTTTTGATGTTAGCTCGGACATATTTATCTCCTTTTATGGTTATATTTTAAGCGATTCTAAGGGTTTGAGGGGTCCTGATTGACTGCAAAAATGTGTAATCTATTGTTGCGATTTAAGCTGGTCTACAAATTCCGGGAACAGCTTTAAAAGGGGATGGTTATCATCCTTTGGCAGCTGCTTGGTTTCCGCAAAGACGGCTGTGGCCAGAAAGGCGTCCGCCATGGCCGTGGCCGGAAAGATGCGCGGCGCACCTGCCATGGGCCCGGAAAAAATCATATCGTGATACAGAAAAGCGGAAATGGCTTCAAGACCGCTATCGGCAGCCGCCCACCCGTTAAAGCCCCACAATTCGCGTGCTTTTTTCCACATATATGATCCGTTGCTGGGCGCACTGGATCCCGGAAACCCCCATTTTTCCTTAATCATTCGGTTGGCAAGCCCGCAAAAGGCCGTTGCCGGGGCATTCATTACCGAGGTATCCACAAAGACGGATTCAAAGCAAGCCCCTGCTTTTTCGATGGCATCCAGGATCTTTTGGGTCCCCTTAATTCTACCGGTGGGCATCTGGTCTTCTGCATCATAGGCCACCAGCAATACATGCTTGACACCGATGTCGGCAATCTCGCGAATCTCGGTCTCGAGATCCTCCTCCCACACGGTGAGGCTGTTGTAAAACATGCGATCCAGCAGGCCTTTTTCAGCGCAGTAGGCCGCCCCTTCCAATTTGGGCTTCATTTTCCAGGCATCGATGCAAAAGGGCATTTCGGTGATAGACGTGACAAAATCGATGAAGGTCTTAAACTCCTTGCCGGTGTTGGCAACGATGTCCGCCATTGCCGGCACTCCGGTTTCTTCAGCAAGCTTTTCCTGGTTTTTGAGAAGCTCGCCGGCCAATTTTTCGTCAAAACCATCCTTACGTTTATCGGTGAATACCTTGTCACCTTTTTGAAATATGGACGAACAGACAACCGTGGGATATTCACCGGGTTGACCACCGAATTTGACACCCCCCACCTCACACACCTTTTGCTCAGTTTCAAATTTAAACACGTAAGCCTCCGTAAAATGAAAATTTTGTTTGTATAATCCTATCTTACTAAACGCGATAAAAAATACCATCGTCCAAGAGTCTAATTTGAGTCGATTTCGGGATGAATTTGAAGGTGGACACATTTTTACCCGGTTTGTCTGCGCTCTGATCTATGCTCTAAAGGAACAAACCACGAGGAATAGACGTTGATTCTCCAGCGCTTTTCTTTTAATATATGTCTATTTTAGTCGCTACAATAACCCTTTTTTCATGTTTTTTATGCAGCTTTAGGGATAATGTACCTCGGAATCGTATTCTATGGTTGACTCAGGCAATAAAATCAAATCGTCAACGGCCCAGAAAAAACGCCGTAGGGCTTCAGCAAAAGATACTTCAGACAACGAGATGGAAGGAACGCTGCAGTTGTCCGAGGACAATTACCGGCGTCTTTTCGAAGGTTCTGAAGATTTGATTTTTATAACGGACAGCAACGGAACCATCAAGGACGTCAATATGGGCGGCGTCAACCTTCTGGGTTATAAAACCAAAGACGAATTGTTTTCTTTGGAATCAATCGAACTGATTTACGCCAAATCCTTACACTGGCGAGTGTTTAAAAGACAGATTGACCGCCAAGGTTATGTAAAAGATTTTGAGGCGCAATTTAAACGCAATGACGGCAGCCGCCTGCACTGTCTGCTCAGTGGACAGGCAATCCGGAACGTCGCCCATGATATCATCGGGTATCAGGGGATCGCCAAAGACATTACGGCCCGTATGGATGCGATTCGAAGCTTTCGTCAGCGCCATCGGGAACTATGGGTACTCAATACGGTGGCCTATGCGATGAATCGCTCTCAGGACCTTGATTATGTCCTGATAACGGCGTTGGAAAAGGTGTTGCAGGTCATGGACCTGTCTTGCGGTGCCATCTGTCTGATTGAACATACAAAATCCGAACTCGTATTGCGTGCCACCCACGGGTTTACCGATATGCCGAATGGTCCCCTGTTGCAGGTTACCTTGGCAGACAAAATGCTGATGGATGCGCTGTTGGCAAAAGATTTAGAGCTAATCCCGGAACCGATTTTTCCGCCTTTTCAAGCAATTATCCAACATGAGCCCACCGGATTTCGAAAGCAACTGACCTGTTTTTTAATCACGGCAAGGCAAAAGGCCTCCGGCTTCCTGGCGCTTGATATCCCGGCGGATCGGAATATTACCGCAGGGCATGATTATCACCTGCTGGGATCTCTGGCGAACTTTCTGGGTGGCGCCATCGAAAACAAGCAACTTCTCCAGACCATCCACAAGCACCGCGAGGAGTTGAAGGGTTTGACCGCCAGGCTCTTTCAATCCCAAGAGACGGAACGTCGGCGTATCGCCCGTGAACTTCACGATGAAGCAGGGCAGGCCCTCACCGGGATCAATTTTACTTTGGAAACCCTCGAAAGACACTTGACAGCCGTTCCCGGAACGCTGCAAGACATGTTGGCCGATGTTAAAAAGCAGATTAATCGAACGTATGGTGAAATGCGGCGATTGTCGCACCAGCTGCATCCGGCATTGCTCACCGACCTTGGTTTGGAGCCGGCCATTGACGCGTATCTCAGCAGTATAGTCAAACATCGGTCCATTGAGATCGATTTCAAAATGGTTGGGTTTGATAAACGACCGGCGCCTGAGATTGAGGGGGTTTTATACCGACTCTCTCAGGAGGCATTGACCAATACCTTGAAACATGCCGGTGCAACCCGATTCAATCTTTCCATTATCAAGGGATATCCACATATCATCTTTTTCGCCAAAGACAATGGTTGCGGATTTGATCCCGACAGTTTTGATAGTAAAGAACCGGCACTCGGTCTTCTGTCCATGCGTGAGCGTGCTGCCATGCTTGGCGGACGTTTTTCGCTTCGCACGGAAATCGGAAAGGGAACGCGAATTCGAATCGAGATTCCCATACAGGGAGAAAACGATGAATAGTTCAGTGATCAAGTTGTTTCTTGTGGACGACCACACCGTTGTGCGGCAAGGATTGGCGAAGCTGCTCGATGCCGAGCCGGATTTCAAGGTAATTGGTGAAGCAAAAAACGGGCGGGAGGCAATTAAACGGGTCGAAAAACTTAAACCGAACGTCGTCTTGATGGATATCGCCATGCCGATTTTGAATGGCATCGAAGCCACACGGCATATTACCAAGGCGGTGCCTCAGACAAAAGTCATCATTTTGAGCATGCATGCCCATGAACGTTATATCAGCGAACTGCTTCGCATCGGTGCAGCTGGATATCTTCTAAAGGATGCCAGCGGCCGTGATATCATCCAAGCCATCCACGCAGTTGTCAAGGGTGATACCTATCTGAGTCCCTCCATATCCCGATGCGTTGTCGAAGACTATGTTTCAATGAAAAACAAATCGCCCGAGGAAGACCGCTACGGTAAACTTTCAAACCGCGAGCGGGAAGTGTTCCAGATGATCGTCGAGAGTCGATCCACGAAAGAAATTGCCGATATTCTTTGCGTCAGCCCGAGCACGGTCAAAACGCATCGGGTGAACATTATGGGAAAACTACAAATTGATAACATGACCGATCTTATAAAGCTCGCCGTTCGTATGGGTATTATCGATATTGAACATTGACAAAAATATAGACGGTTGCCAGAATAATCTCTTTTGCAACTGATCGCGGTGAATTATTCATGGAACTGATCGAGGAGGTATAAGCTATTTTTTACACTAAGAAAAGGTCGGGCTATATATCAAGCAGGGGCTTCGGCATGATTCATGTCTATTATGGCAGTGGGGTCGGAAAAACAACCCGCGCTATCGGTCTGGCCATAAGAGCGGCGGGGGAGGGTTCTCTGGTGGATTTTGTCCAGTTCTTGAAATCCGGTAACTCCTCAGAGGTGGCCATATTTAACAATATTGAAAATATCCGCTATTGGTGTTCCGGCAAGCACCCGTTTATTATGCCACAAGGTCCACAACCCATTCATCATCGGCACGCCCGGAAAGCGTATAAGCGGGCATTAAGCGCCATTAAAAATGGCAGCCGGCTCCTTGTCTGTGACGAAATCCTGGATACTATTATTTTCAACCTGCTCAAAAAAGAGCAACTCATAGACTTGGCAAAGCGGTGCAAAGACAATGTCGAGTTGGTTATGACTGGAAGACAGGTCCCATCTGAACTTCTCGAAATGGCTGATTATGCGACGGAGCTGGTCGAGATAAAACACCCCTATTATAAAGGTGTTCATGCAAGGAAGGGTATTGAGTATTAAGCAATCTGAGTAAAAAATCTACCCGTCCCTCTAACCAAAGGGGGATGCAAAATTCTTAACAACCTGATATCTTACTCCGATGATCCCATATTTTTCCGCCCATAAAGAACCTAAATAGAAGCAGTGGAGGTTATTGGCTTGGAATCAAAACTGGAAAAAGAAGAAAAGAGCCCCAAAGTCGATAGAATAGGGGCGTTGCTGGCCGGCAACCAGGTCGATCGGGTAGCCGTGTCACCCCTGGATACAACCTGCGGAAGTCCTGGATTCTGTGCCGTGCATACGGGGATTCCGGTGGAGGCGATCTACAACAATCCTGAAAAAAGTTTTGAGGCGCAGGTGTCAACCCTTAACATTATGGATTCGACGGTTTCCCGGTATTCGGGAGCGGTGTATACGGGTGCTGGGAATTTGGCGGTGAGATTAAGTTTCCCACGACGGAATACGATCAGGCGCCTGCAGCGGTCCGCCATTTTGTCGAAACAGAAAAAGATGTGGAAAATCTGGCGCTGCCGGATCTGGAAACATCGGGCGTTCTGCCCATGGCGATGCGGTTCTCCAAACTCCAGGCGGCGGCCGGGATGCCGATTACCCCGTTTATGGCAAGTCCCTTTACCTGTGCGGCGAACATCGTGGGCCTGGACACGTTTTCCCGGTGGGTGATAAAAAAGCCGGACCTGGTGCGCCAGGTGCTGGCGCTTTCAACGGCTCATCTGCTGGAAGTGGTTCGGCATTGGGCGAACACCTTCGGGCCGGAAAGACTCATTGTGCATGACATCATCCCTTCGGAATCGAACCAGGTTCTATCGAAGCGGCATTTTGAAAGCGTCGCCTATCCCTTTCTGATGGAATTTCATGAAAAGGTGCTGGAAATGGGGGTAAAGCACATCAGAATCCACATCTGCGGAGAGCAGAACGCCAATCTGCCCTTGCTGGCCAAAGTACCCATGGGCAATCCGGGAATCGTGAGTTTCGGCCGGGAGGTGGATATTGCCAAAGCGGTTGAATATTTCGGGGAGAGCTGCATCATTGCCGGCAATATCGATCCGACCCCGATTCAGACGGGCACGCCTGCGGCAATTTATGAGCTTTCCAGAGACTGCATTGAAAAGGGGAAAGCTTCCCCCAGGGGCTTCATCCTTTCGGCGGGTTGTGAGGTCCCCTTATACGCACCGGCTGAAAATGTAAAAATGATGGTAAAGGCGGCCGAAAATTTCGGGCGCTATGAATAGCCAAAGCCCTCGGCATGCGGGCGGCATCGGGTTCCATTGAAAGGGTCACTATCGATCCGGATACACATGAAGTGGATTAGATGGGAGATGAGATGGGGAGATGGGGTCAAGTCTGCTCTTGGCTTTTCAAATTAATTCTTTAAGATCAGAAAAAACAGTCTCAGCCCGCTTCCCGCGATTTATGACATGGTACCATGCACTCGATATTCCGATATTCAATTCGTAGTGGGAGTGCCATAATGCGGATTCGTTATTATTATCTATTTAAAAGGCTAAGGGCGGACTTGACCCCTTATCACTGATTCGTTCTCTGGTAATTTAGAAGCCAACCGCAGCTTGTCCCTGAGGTCATCAAACAGTATGGCACGTCGGTGTAGCTTTCGGGTTATCTGGAGAAAAGGTATTTCACACGACACTGAGGCAAGGATGCGCTGAAAACGCTTGATAGCACCAAGCACTTGTTGATCAGCCGGGGGAACACGAAGGAAGGCATCAATGGCTCGCAGCACCGTTTTGCATCTGTTGAGATGGGGTCAAGTCTGCTCTTGGCTCTTCAAATTTATTCTTTAAGATCAGAAACAGAAAAAAACAGTCTCAGCCCGCTTCCCGCGATTCATGACATGGTACCATGCACTCGATATTCAATTCGTAGTGGTAGTGCCATTATGCGGATTCGCTATTATTATCTATTTAAAAGGCTAAGAGCGGACTTGACCCCTTATTTCCGGTTGATAAATAGTTGATATTGTGCTTTATAATCCATGCGACTTCGCCGCTATTGCCTTGGCAACCAATGCCGGTTCAGCATAAATTATATTCTGAGGTCTGCACCATGTTGATTGACACGAAAATTGCGGTTCCTTCCCTTAGAACACACATGGTGGACAGGCCACGTCAATTACACACGCTTCAGAAAGCCAAGGATAAGCGGCTCATCCTTTTAGTCGGGCCGGCCGGATCCGGGAAGACATCGCTGACTTGTCTGTGGACCCATCGCTACAAGTTGCCGGTGGCATGGTATTCCCTGGATGAAAATGACAACGAACCCGACCTTTTTTTTCGATATCTGATGACCTCCCTCCAGAATTTGGAGACGAAGCTTGAGCCTGCATTCAGCCCTTTCCTTCAGGGTCAGAAAGTGTTCTCAAATATGGATATTGTCGGGACGGTGACCCATCACCTTGGTAAGCTTGACAAAGATGTCTATGTTGTACTGGATGATTACCATCAGATAAAAACCGGGGTTATTCATGATGCCGTTTCGCAGCTGATACAAAATGCGCCGCCGCAACTGCATATTGTCCTGCTGTCTCGCATGGATCCTCCGTTTTCGCTGGCCCGCTTCAGATCCTGGAATCAGATAATTGAGATAAGGGTATCTGAGCTCAATTTTGACAAAGAAGAAGCTCAGGTATTTATCAAAAAAGTGCTGGGAATTGATTTGTCTGATGAACAGTTTGAAACACTTTACAACTTGACGGAGGGGTGGGCTGCCGGATTGCAACTGACCGGGCTGTCGATTCAGGAAAAAAAGGGACTTTTTCACATTGAAACGGTTGCTTTTGATTCCAGCCGACATATTGCCGATTATTTCATAGCGGAGGTCTTCAATGTTCAGTCGGAAATGATACGGAATTTTTTACTGGATACCGCCATCCTGGATAGATTCAACGCCGATCTATGTCATGAAATGACCGGTATGGCCAATGCCGATGAAGTCCTCGAACAGCTTGAAAGAAACAATCTGTTTCTGGTACCGCTGGGCGATATCCATTGTTGGTATCGGTACCATCATCTGTTTGCTGAATCGTTGCGGCGACTCATAAACAAAACAAAGCCGGCCGCCCTACAGCCTCTTCACCGGAAAGCTGCCTTGTGGTTTGCCGGGAAAAATCTACTGGAAGAAGCCTTTCATCACGCCTTGGCCTCAAAAGATCTTGAATTTTTTGCAAATCTTATGGAAGACCACCTGATGTTTCTGCTGGTCAGCTATGAGTTGAAATCGTTTCGACGCTGGCTGGACAGGCTACCCCCCCGGCTTGTGAGGCAACGATATCTTTTGATGATTTATGAAGGCTTCGAAGCTCTCCAGCAAGGATATGTGCGAAAATCGGAAATGATTCTCGCTGAGGTGGAAGGATGGAAATCAGAAAGCATTTTATCGTATTCCAACAAGAAGAGAAGGGTCATTGAAGAGCTGCTCGTATTATTGCGAAATGCGATATCAATAACCCTGGATCCGGTAAATCATGATATCGAAACGCTTTACCAGTCACTTCGAAAGGTTTCTTTGGAAAATACCATCGTGCGGGCAGAGTTGGAATCTTGGATCGTATGGGTTCATACCAACAAAGGGAACATTACAAAAGCGCTTGAACTACTTCAGGATTCATTTAAAAACTTTAACACTGCCGGCATCAGTTTCGGTATCGGTCATGTTAGAGCCATGCAAGCAAGAACAGAAAGGGTTCAGGGGAATTTGCATCATGCTGAATGCATTTTGGAGAAAGGGTTAAATTGGGCAAAGGCCGAAGGCTTAATGCTACCGGCTTTTCGAAAGATGTATCATTTCGACATGGGGATAATCTGTTACTTTCAGAACGAACTCGGTGCTGCCCTGGATCACATCACCACTGCCCTGCAATACTTATCGGCCCCGGACCGGATGGATTTTCTGTCTGAAGGATATCGAATCAAAGCGTTTATCTGTCAGGCGATGGGTGACGCAATGGCCGCCGGGCACTGTATGGAAAGGTCTCAATTTCTTGCGATCCGTTCCCAGATCCCTTTCTATATTAACTATGCTGAATGTGAAGCCGCTCGTCTCTTTTTATTGCAAGGTGCCCCCGGTGTTGCCGTTGAGTGGGAAAAAAAGCGAGCTGTTCAGTTTGATGAACCCTTTTCGGAACAATATGAAAATGAATGCCTTGTTTTAGCCCATCTCCGACTGGTGCAGGAGAAATATGAATCGGTTATTAAGATGCTGAACCACTTGCGCCCGCGGTCCTGCAAACGCCGGCGAATGGAATCAGTGCTTAAAATCGATATCCTTTATTCGGCAGCGATGTTTGCGTTATCGGAAAGGAAAAATGCGTTATCTGTCATGGAGCGGGCTATTGGGTTCGCTGAAAAGGAAGGATATATCAGACCGTTTGTGGATTATGCCCCTTTCATTGGGGAAATGTTGATTGAGTTGAGACAAAGCCGGGAGACACGAGTTCAAACGCATACGGGGATTCTAATCAAGATTTGCGGCCTTGAAAATATATCCAACGTAAAAACCGATCGGGTAGCTGTTGGTGCATTGGAATACCTGACACCACGGGAGGTGGACGTATTGACAATGATAGCAAATGGTTATTCAAATAAAGAAATCGCCGACAAGATGTTTATTTCTCTCAACACGGTTAAAACACATAATAAACACATTTTCAGGAAATTAAATGTAAAATCCCGGCCACAAGCGATGGTGCGGGCCAAACAGATGAATATTCCAGGGGAATAAAATCAACCCAAAGATCACCCTACAGGGTGATGTTTTCTCCGGAAATATATGCTATTAAAATCCTCACAATTAGGCGATTGAGCTGGATAATAATCCATTAGATGGAAGTTAGCCCCCAATGTTGTTTATGCAACATTGGGGTTAGATCATAACACCGGGAAAGGATTTGTGTGTGCCTGATACGGATCGAATAAATACGAAGAAGGCTCTGGCTGCCCTTACAGCCGCTGACTCAGTTGGCGTGATCATGCTGTATGTTGTTCCCATTGTTATCGGCAGCATCGCGGATGCCTTCGGCGTACGGGAAGGGACCTCGGGCATTGTTACGTCTCTGGAGTTCGGCACCATGGCCGCCGCCGGTATATTTCTGTCTCCAATTTTTCAAAAATTGAATGTTCGACGACTGGCATTAATCGGCATTTCAATCGTCCTGCTCGGTAATTTTGTTACCGTGTTCTGTGTACATGGTGGATATTTGAAAGTTTTTGTAGCGCTTCGTATGGTCGTCGGTTTTGCGGAAGGGTCGTTACTTGCTTTTGCATACGGCATGGCGGCGAGAACACGACAGCCCGAGAGAACCTATTCGATTTTTGTCGGGTTTGAAGTCGCATTTGCATTTCTGTGTATGATGTGTATTGGAATATTGATAGAAGCAATGGGGCCGGTTGGTGCTTATATCGCATTGGTTGCCATTACCTTACTTGTTGCGCCTGCATTTCTATGGTTTCCCAATAATCGCGATGCCGTCCAGAAAAAAGAGAAGGAAAAGAAGACAGCATTTAGCAGTGATGTGAAAATGTTATTGATCGGACTTGCGGTTTTTATGGTGGGATGTAACACTTTGTATCCATTTCTGGAACGAATTGGAACGGCCCTGAATTTTAAAGCATCTCAGATAGCTATTGTACTGACGGTCAGCTTTCTTTTCTCCGCCTTCGGTGCGCTCCTTTGCTACATACTCGGTTCCCGGTTCGGCCGGGCCGTACCGCTTGCTTTGGGCGTTTTGATACAAATACTTTCCGTTTTTATCTTGGTATATTCGACTAGTTTTCAATGGTATGCCGCTTCGACAATTGTGTCGAGTATGGCGCTTTTGTATTTTATTCCTCTCTTTAACGGACTTCTTGCATATTACGATTGCACCGGAAGAGCAACCTGTGCGGCTTCGGGTATTATTTCCATGGCGACCGCGCTGGGGCCATTGTTATCAGGCTTGGTCTTGAATGCAGGTGGCGGCTATGTCACCATCGCCTGGATCACGGTAGCTCTTTACTTAATAATGCTATTGGTTGGCGTAAAGCCGGCGTATAAGGCGGATAAAAAATCCGAACAACATATTCCACGTCTTCACACAACGCAGTAATGCAACGGACATAAACAAAAAAAACGAAAGGAGAGGGAAAATGAGTAAATCGACTTTAGAGAAGCTGCAGGCTGCGATTCTTGAACTCGATGAAGAGGAATCCGTCAAACTGACTAGACAGGCCATTGATGACGGTATAAATCCTATTGAAGTGGTTGAGAAAGGCCTAAGACCGTGCCTTACGCAAATGGGAAAGGGTTTTGAGGCGTATGAGATCGCGCTGCCGGAACTGGTAATCGCAGGGGATATTGCCGGCGAAATCGGGGAAATTGTCGAGCAGGCTTTAGTTGGTAACAAGGATGCGTTGAACAAGGGGACCATCGTCATCGGGACAGTCCGAGGAGACCTTCACGCTATTGGAAAGAACATTGTCGCAGTCATCATGAAAGCATACGGGTACAAGGTGATCGATTTAGGGGAAGACGTCCATACCGAGGAATTTATGGAAGTAGCGCCCGATGTGGATGCCGTTTGTCTGTCGGGTTTGCTGTCGCTGGCGACTCGAAGCATGAAAGAGACGATTGCGGCGGTGAAAGCGACGTACCCCGACAAAATAATTATAACAGGCGGTGCGGCCATGGATCCAACGGTTGCTGAAGCGCTGGGCATATTTTACGGCACGGATGCGGCAGCCGGTGTCAGTATTTTGGACAATGCCCTATTGGATTAAGAAGAATAGGAAAATGGAGATATAAAAAATGGAGGTTTTGCAATGATAGAACTCAAAAGCGTGTTGCGACGATCAGAAAAAAACAGGATCCTCGAGTCCGCAATAAAATTGATAGAGAATGTGGGGATGCTTTGCAGTTCTCCTGAACTCCTGGACTATTATCGCCAGGCAGGTCAAGAACGGTGAAATTCACTGAAAAGATACTGATGGACGCGCTGGAAAAAGCACCGTCGCGCTATTCCCTCTATCCCACATCGCCGGGTTATCGAGAAATAAAATTGTTGAGCGGTGAAACTTACTTTTTTAATTTAGGGGGAGATTACACCTGGGACCTGGAAACCGAACAACTCAGGCCGACCACCTGTAAGGATGTCGTGGTGGGGTCCAGGCTTATTGATGGATGCGAAAATATTGATGCAATGTGCATCCCCGCTTATTGGCTGTATGATTTGTTTAAAAAGGAAGAATACGATCGGTATGGGCTGTGGGATATCGCACAACCTTTGACGAACCTTCATTGTGGAAAAGTTAAGCTGGAGGTATACTCCACCGGTCTGGACACAGAGATCCCGAGCACCATTCGCACGTGGCAGATTCTTGCGGGGGGCGAGGAGGCTTTCCGGGAAAAACCCAATGGGGCGCTTGTTGTTTGCCCCATATCACCTCTCTATCTGTCCGGCCGTAAAGAACAAGATGACCCCTGGGGGCATGCCGATCAGCTGATGGCGGCGGCCAAAGCCGGGGTTCCTGCCACCATCGGCGTGTGCGGTCTGATGGGGGCCAGCGCACCCATAACTGTTGGCGGCTTAATCACCCAGAGTATCGCCGAGGTCCTGGCAATGAACGTGGCGTTTCAGACCATAAACCCGGGCCATCCCATCAGCCTAAACGACTATACCGGCGCATTGGATATGTTCACCGGACAAAAGCAGGAGGCCAGGCCGGAGGCGGAATTGGCTCGGTTGGCCATGACGGAAATGGCGCATTTCCTTGGCATTCCTATTACAATTATCAACAACACGGGAGCGGTGCAGACAGATGCCCAGATGGCATGGGAAAACATGGCGAATTGTTTCGCCCAGGGGCTGGTCGGATCTGATATGATCGGAACCGGCGGCGTTCTGGGGGGAGATGATATTTTTGATCCCCGCGCACTTTTAATCAGCAATGAAATTGTCGGCTGGTTCAAACATTTCCAAAAAGGGTTTGAGATGAATGCGGATGCGATCCCGCTGGATTTGATGATAGAAGCCAAAGGGCCTGTTCAAAGAGTTGATGTGGAAACCGTCCAAGTTGACAAATAGCCTGTCTCGGGACACCTTTCTGGAAGGTAAGGTGAAAAGCATCAACGAAAGGGTTGTCGATCGGGCAAATGAACTGCTTGATCATCATGAACCCAACGTGCCGGATAGCCAACAGAAAGCGCTTCGAGACTATATCTCTGAAATCATCGATCGAAATGGCATAAAGGGCGACGAGGCAAAGGAAATCATGGATAAAACTTATTGGGGGTACTGGAAGAAGTAGGCATGAATTCCATCATTTGTCATTTGTCCTGGGAGTGAGACATGGGGTCAAGTCTGCTCTTGGCTTTTCAAATTTATTCTTTAAGATCAGAGAAAACAGTCTCAGCCCGCTTCCCGCGATTCATGACATGGTACCATGTACTCGATATTCAATTCGTAGTGGTAGTGCCATAATGCGGATTTGCCATTATTATATATTCAAAGGCTAAGAGCGGACTTGACCCCTTATACTCTTGACAAGCCCTTTAATGGGTGACCCCTTATTTACTTATTTACTGAAAAGGACGCCCATCGTTAAAACAATGAATGCTCCCCATAAGAAAGGTCCTTCTGCCAGATAAAACAAATTCATTTTCACTTATTCATTACCGGCACAGGCGATGAAATTCTCCAGCGAGCTCCTTCGCAGCCGAATACCAACTTCAGCACTATCCAGATATTGAATCGCATCCCTTGGGCAAAACTGAACACAAGTCGGCTCCCCATCGCACAGGTGACATTTAAAGGCATGTCCCAATATGCGATCGACCGAGACGGCCCCAAAAGGGCACGCATACACACAGGAACTGCACCCGATGCACTTGTCCGGATTGATGACAGGGACGCCGGTTTTCAAATCATTTGAGATGGCACCCACAGGGCAAACGGTCATACAGAAGGCCTCAACGCATTTCATGCATAAGACCGGAAACGAGTGAGCGTTCCCATCTGATTCAATACGCACAACCCGAATGCGCGATTTCACCGGATTGACCTCTTCGCTGTTCTTGATGGAACATGCAATCTCACAAATTCGGCATCCCGTACACTTGTCATAATCAATCGCAATCACGCGGTCTACCATGCATACCTCCCAGATTTTTCTCTTAATCGGTTAAACCCAGGCCTCTCAGGGTTTCTTGAGTCGGAACGCCGGTCTGTGGATCCCAACCCCTCAGGTTGTAGTATTGGCTCTTCATCTCCTCAAATTTGGCCGGGTCCAGCAAGTTACCCTCTGGGTCGCCTTTCTCATTCGCAATACCGAAAGCCCTGTCCGGCAAGGTGTCTTGTTCGCGCGTCAATCCTTCGCCAGCTTCATATGCCCGCTCAAGGGTTCTGGTCTTTCCGGCGAACTCGAAGAGGTCTTCCATACTGGTTTCTACCCCCGACCCGGCTGAAAAGAGTTTTGCCAGGAGTTCCGGTGGCCAAGCACCATAACTCCACCTGTTCATCCATTTGCAGGTGCTTAGCATGTCGCTTATCAGGACGGCATCCTCGTAGTAGGCCACAATCCCCGCATTATCCTCATAGCTGCCTTGGTCAAGCGCGCTGTCAATGTCGGTAATATATTTGGCTTCCTTGCGTAAAATATCTTTGTGTCGTTCCAATGCCTCCGGAGATTTCGCTGCATTGTGTTCAGGCTCCGCGGTATAGCTTCTCAATGAGTCCCCGCCCCGGGGTCCGACGGCATTAGCAAGGGATAATGTTTTGGAGGCGGCGTCATCCTCTGGGATCTGCATGGGCAACAAGGGCAAGCCCTTCACCTGATTCGCATACGCTTCAGACCCCCGACCCATCTCCTTCGCCGCAAACACCATCCCTTCGGCTAAAATATCGCCAATGCCTTTTCGAAAAACGATCTTATCGAACATGGCACGAATCGCCTCTGGATTTCCCCACTCCATGGCAATGCCGTCCGTGTCGGCCTCAGTGATAACGCCGTTTTCATGCAGCGTCATGAGCCACTGAATCATGGCGGCGGTTGACAGCGCATCTATTCCGTAGCGCTGGCTCAATACCCCACACGCTAGCGATGTGTGCTCGTCGTAACACCGAACCCCATAGACCCAGGCGTCGTATATTTCACAGGACATGACGCCGCTTCCGATCCCCTCGACCTCCTGGTAATGCTCCATGCACTGTATGGGACACCCAAAGCAGCCGGCCCGTTTTGATCTGAATTTTTTATAGACACCATATTGCGGCGGAAATTTCTCCTTGACGACTTCGTTAACATATTCGTCCTGTGATCTGGCCGCACCCTCGCGAGCGATCTGCTGCCAGAACGGATTGCGTTTCAATTCTTGTTCCGCCTCTGCGGCAAGCGCAAGAAATTTCGTCGGATCCGCAAGTTTAATACCTTTCGTCCCGCTCACGGCAATGGCCTTCACGTTCTTAGAACCCATTACCGTTCCCATCCCGGTACGCGCAGCCGCGTGTCCGTGTTCGTGCTGGATGGTAGCGTAGCGCACAAGGTTCTCGCCGGCGGGTCCGATGCAGATGATTTTGGCATCTGGATTATTGATTTCCTGCCGAATAAGGTTCGGTACCATGTACGTATCTTGACCCCATAGTGGGGCAGCGTCCCTTATTTCCACATGGTCGTTGTCGATCCATACATAAACCGGTCGATCGGCCTTTCCGGTCAGGACGATGTGATCATAACCGGCATATTTAAGCTCACTGGCAAACCTGCCGCCAAAGTTAGAACTGCCCAGAAAGCCCGTTTCAGGTGACTTGGCCGTCACCTCGGTGCGGCCTGCGCTGATACTTGAACCGCCCAAAGGACCGACGCCAAAGACGAGTACATTGTCAGATCCCAGAGGATCGACACCTGGTGAGACCGTATCGCAGAGGAGTTTGATGTTGATACCCCTTCCTCCCAGGAAGGATCGTGAATAGGAACGGGTCGGTTCCTTTGAAATTTTCCCCGAGCAAAGATCGATTTTCAGAATCATCCCTGCATACAAATATGACATCGCGATCCTCCCAAGTTTTGGGTGATATCCTATAATTCTGTAATAATGAGTTTGGGAAATAAGCAAAATATTCGCCGGCTAAATTACCAAAATTCTCAACATAGAACTTCTCACAATCAACCTCTTTATCAGTGCTTCCGGCCAATATATTCAAGCAGCAAAAATGGAATGTAT